>CAUJGI010000752.1 GCA_963169155.1 Chloroflexota bacterium | reverse complement strand
AGTTTCCGGGAAAATGGATAACCTAACTTAACAAAGCGCTAGGGCTGGCTGGTGGGCATTTCTTCCATGTCCATGCCGCCTTCGCTATCTTCCATGTCCATGCCCATCCCTTCTTCGGAGATGTCAATCGTCATGGCTTCCACTTCCATGGTGCCCGCATTCTCAAATTGCAGGGTGACTGGCACCATTTGGCCCACTTCAATCGGCTCGGCCTTTTCGATACACATCACGTGCAGACCGCCCCGTTTGAGCGTGACGGTTTCACCAGCAGATACTGGAATACGGCCGCCTTCAACCGGGCGCATCACCATCACATCACCGTCCATGGCCATCTCGTGCAGTTCCACCACGCCGCAGCCAGGGATGGTCGCGCCAATCAGGGCATCATCCGTGTCAGAATTGTTGGAAATCAGCATGTAGATTGCACCGGTGGTGGTAGGCAGCGACATGTTGGCGGTGACGTCCGTCACTTGCAGCGTGCCCGCTTCGGTGGATTCGGTCATGGTTTCTTCTTCGGTTTGTCCGCCGCAGGCCACAGCCAGAATCAGCAGTAAGGCCAACCAGCTAATGATAAAAATCTTTTTCTTCATGTTCGTTTTCCTTTTATTTTCCGTTTGTGGAAAAGCCAGGTGGACATTTGCCTGAGATCTGGCTTTTCCCTGAGCCAGCTACAAAAGATCATGCTTCGCTGGCAAATGATTTTTCGTAGCGGGCAAAAGTTTAGTTTGTTTCGTTCAGTAAGTAGTTTATGTCGGCAGCGATGGCCTCAACGTCGGCGTCCAGGGCATACGCAACGCGGGCGTTTTGCTCACGATCCAGCAAATAGACGCGCGTGGTGTGGCTTATCAAGTAGCCGGTGGCCGTACTGCCTTCTTCTTTTTGGTAATACAGACCATACGGGACGCCAGCAGCATCGATGGCGGCTTTGTCACCCGTGAGGCCCACAAAAGAATCGTCAAAAAACGCGACGTATTCTGCCATATTTTCGGCCGTATCACGCTCCGGATCGACCGTGATCATGATGACTTGCACCTGATCCCCATCAGCGCCAAGCTGCTGCTTGAGCTGGGCCAGCGTCGCCATGGTTGTGGGACAGGCATCGGGGCAAAAGGTGTAGCCAAAGTAGAGAAAGACAAACTTGCCCTGGAAATCGCTTAACTGCACGGGACCCTCCGCTGACTCTAGCGTGAAGTCAGGCGCAGGCTGCGGCGCCGTAAGCTCAAGACCAGCAAATTCGTGTGGCGCAGCCAGCTGACAGCCCATCAACAAGAGTAGGACAGCTAAAGACACTACTTTTTTCATGAGTAGGTTTCCTTTTGCGTAAAAACCAAAGCACTTTGCCTTTACATGGTCGAAAATTTGGCTTTTACTGGAGCAAATCATACCGGGATGGGTCGTGGAAACGGCCGTTCACAGACAATTTGCATAATCAGGCAACAGGTACCACGCCGCAGCTATGCCTCAGCGTACACGTGATAAAGTTGCGCTCGTCTCATTCTTCGACAAACAGTAGGAAAGGAACTATCGCGGTGGGGGGTATGGCGGGGAAATGGCGATCAGATGAACAAATCCCTTCTCATGCTCAAGCCTACATGAGAAGATTTCTTTATAACCAAACAGGATAACTGCGGCAAAAAACAGCAAGTAAACGCTGTAGACACTGCTAAAAACGTCAACCGTAGACACGCTCACCACGGGGTCGGCCGCCACATCTTCGGGGTGGGGATGAGGCAAGATGGCGTCTAAAAACAAATCATGCTGATGCTGATGATTCGCCCCAAAATAGATGTGGGCATGGTTGGGCTGAACAGCCGCTATGTTGAGGCTAAACCAGGGACCGACCGAAGGAAGCAGGATACCGATCACAACAACCAGCATGGAAATCTGATACATCCTCTTGTAGAGGATTTGTTTACTTCTGTTGGATCGGATTAGCATAAATGAAAAGTACTGTTTTCCACGGAACAATTTTAGGAAGTGCTTTTGGCCTGAATGAAGCTTTTGAATCGTGCGAACTCTGTTTTTGGCTTTTTCTGAAGAAATCC
This sequence comes from Chloroflexota bacterium, assembly GCA_963169155.1. GTDB lineage: Bacteria > Chloroflexota > Anaerolineae > Promineifilales > Promineifilaceae > Leptofilum. The sequence goes on along the minus strand of CAUJGI010000752.1, from coordinate 3,345 downwards.
AGAATCGCTGCCCATTTGTTGAATTGTGGTGATTTGCTTAAACGAGTTTTGGTCCAGTGTCTTTTGAACTAAAATATATCAAATTACCGGGACTTGGCAATTAACACTATCTTGGCACTTTTTAGGTTCACCAGAGAAAACGAACCGCAGAGCCGCCAAGAACGCAGAGATGTTCTCTGTTATATGTCCCTCTGCGCTCTCCGCGTCTCCGCGGTGAAATTAATTTCTGCAAACATAGTAAATTTAGCGAATATTCAAGATCGTCCACCCAACACGTTGCCACACAAAGGAATCAAACCATGCTGCACATTGACGGGGAGTGGTTCAAGGATGAAGACGGCCGTATCCACATCTTGCGCGGCGTCAACCTGGGCGGCGGCAGCAAAGTGCCCGCCTGGTCTGGCGGCGTGGCCCTGCACGATGGGTTGGATGAGATTGAGTCGTTTGTGGGACGGCCGTTTCCCCTGGACGAAGCCGATGAACATTTCCAGCGCCTCAAAACGTGGGGCCTCACCTTTTTACGCTTCACCATCACCTGGGAAGCGATTGAACACGATGGGCCGGGGCAGTACGACCTGGCCTACCTGGATTACCTGGAAGCCGTGGTGCGCCTGGCAGGCGAGTACGGCTTTCTGCTGTTCATCGATCCGCACCAGGACGTGTGGGGGCGACACGCCAGCGGCGACGGCGCGCCCGCCTGGACCTTCGCCAAAGCCGGGCTGGACGTAACCCAGTTTGAAGCGTGCGGCGCGGCCGAATACCATCCCATTGGCCAGGCACCCCACGTACGCATCTGGCCCAGCAACTACACCAAGCTGGCCGCCGCCACCCTGTTTACCCTCTTCTTTGGCGGCAACGATTTTGCTCCCAACACCCAAATCGACGGCGAACCGGCGCAGGAATTTTTGCAGCGGCATTACATTGGCGCGATGCAGCAGGTGGCGCAGCGGCTGAAGGGCATGCCGCACGTGCTGGGCATCGGCTCGATGAACGAGCCGTCGGCGGGATACATTGGCTGGCAAGATTTAACCCAGACGGACGGCAAGATTTACCTGCGGGCCGGGGCCACGCCAACGCCGCTGCAAGGCATGGCCATGGGAGCAGGTTTGGCACAGCACGTGGCGCGGTGGGGTACGGGCATGTTTGGCCCGCGCCAGCGGGGCACAGAACTGCAAAACGCCAGTGGCGCGCGGGCCTGGCTGCCGGGCGTGGTGCCTATCTGGCAGGCGCATGGCGTGTGGGCGGTGGATGGGCAGGGCCAGCCCAAGCTGCTGAAGCCGCACTATTTTGCGCAGGGAAACGGCCGTTCCGGCACCTTTGGGCGGGATTATTTACGGCCGTTCATCAACCGCTACGCCCAGGCCATCCGCCAGATCGCCCCCAACTGGATCATCTTTGCCGAAAACACACCGCTGGTTGACATGCCCACCTGGGGGCCAGACGACGCACCCAACGTCATCAACGCGGCGCACTGGTACGATTATTTTACCCTCTTCCTGCGCGACTTCTTGCCATTTTTCACGGTGGATATTCAAACAGCCAAACCGGTGCTGGGGCCGCGCAAGGTGCGGCAAAGCTTTGTCGACGAGATTGCCCGCATTCGCCGCAACAGCCAGCAGCAGATGGGCGGGGTGCCCACGCTGCTGGGCGAGTTTGGCATTCCGTTTAACATGCCGCTGAAGCTGGATTACTGGCTGAACTGGTTTGGCAACCAGACTGCGGCGCTGGACGCCAGCTTTGCCGCCGTGGAGGCCAACCTGGTCAGCGGCACGGTGTGGAACTACACGCCAGACAACCGTAACCACGGCGGCGACGGCTGGAACAGCGAAGATTTATAGTTGTTTAGCCGCGACCAGCAGAAAGAGCCCACTGATATTAACTCTGGGGCGCGGGGGTGGCAGGGGTTTGTACGGCCGTATCCCCTCGCCATTGCCGGGGAGCCGCAAAAAGTGAGTTTTGATCGCAAAACTGGGCTGTTTGAGCTGCAATTCCTGGGCGATCCGACGATCGCTGCGCCCACCACGCTTTTTGTGCCCACCGTGCAGTACCCCAACGGCTACCGCGTGACGGTTTCAGACGGCACGTTCAGCCAGGAGAGGACCCGCCAGCGGCTCATCTACCAGCAAACACCCAACGCAGTTCAGCACACGATTCGCCTGGAACGCCTGACATGACAACACACGATTTATTCTTTCCAGAACTTATGCGGTTTTCTTAAGCGCCATTTCTGAGTGTTTGCCTCGAATAAAAGGTTCCGTTGGACTTATTACTGAAGTGGGGTATGCTCCTTCAATTGTTATTTAAGCCCATGTTGGTAATGTCACGTCTTGTTGTGCCCCCAATTTGGAAAATTTTGGAGAAAATCAATTGTCAAAGAAAATGTATGTTGGAAATTTGTCATTCACGGCTACCGAAGAACAAGTTCGTGAACTTTTTGCCCCCTATGGTGCGGTAGAATCAGTTAATATGGTTACCGACCGGATGAGTGGCCAGTTTCGCGGATTTTGTTTTGTCGAAATGGAGACGAGCGCCGCGAATGCCGCAATTTCTGCTCTGGATAACCAGGAAATGGATGGGCGGACGTTGAAGGTAAATGAAGCGAAGCCGCGTGAAGAGCGCAGCGGCGGCGGTGGCGGCGGCGGGTCGCGCAACAGCGGTGGCTTTCGCGGGGGCAACAGCAACAGCAACCGCGGTGGATACGGCCGTACCCGTTAATTCAATCCTCCCTGGCTGAGTCAGGCGCAAACCGCGCAGACAGCCCACATCAAAGAATATGAGAACGGCCGTGTCGGAGCTGATGGGTTCTGAGACGGCCGTTTTTTATCCCAAAGCACCAACTTTCTGCCGTCCTGTCCGCTACCCTGGCTGTCAATTCCATACAAATATTTACTTCTGCAAAGCTGTACGACGCCAGCATAAAGGACGTAATATCCTTACCGAAAGCAGCAGCACGCTTGTTGGACGGTAAGGGAAGCAAAATATAGGCCGAAATATGGTTTTGAAATTTGGAGAGTGGCTGGTTAAACAGCAGTATCGAAAGGATCTCATTGGTGAATTGGCCCGCCTGCCGAATTTGCAAAACGCAAATCAGAAATCGTCACGGCGCCAATCTGATGAGCATAAGTGCTGGGCTGATCTTGTGATCGGCAGCACCGATCCAGATCAGATTGCCGTTTTTAATGAGGCATGGCAAGAATTTCTGCTGGCAAAACGAGCTGTTCTCGACACTCCAGACTAATATTGCGCCTTGAACGTTCGCTTAAGCTAACCCAAGCTACTACCTATCAATATTTGGCAACAAATTAGCCCGAATTCCCGCGAATTGAAGGTGTAATTCGGGCAAAT
>CAUJGI010000751.1 GCA_963169155.1 Chloroflexota bacterium | reverse complement strand
AAACGGTCTCAGCAGAGTCCTCAATTTCAGCCACCGACACGTCGTCCGGCGACTCTACCAACGACTTCACGACATATTCAACGAGGTCTTTCATTCAATCCTCGATTAAGCCGCTTCTTCTTCGTCAGCTTCAGCTTCTTCTTCTACGGTCTCTTCTTCGGCCGAGGCAGTCACTTCAACCGCTTCTTCTTCGACGGCTTCGTCTTCTTCCTCAACGGTTTCTTCAACCTCAGCCACTGCTTCCACAGCCTCGGGCGCGGCAATAACCTCGCCGGTCACTTCGGCGGTCAGCACGGCGGCAGATTCCCCGGCGTGCAGGCGGCTCAGGCGATCCAGGGTACCTTGCTTAACCAACAGGCGGCGTACGGCGTCGGTGGGCTGGGCGCCGACGCTCAGCCAATGCAGGGCACGGTCTTCCTGGATGTTAAACTCGGCCGGGTCGGTCAGCGGGTTGTAATGCCCAATGCGCTCCACGATACGGCCGTCGCGCTTGGAATTTACATCGGCCACCACTACCCGGTAGCTGGGTTGTCTTTTCTTGCCTCTACGGCTTAAACGAATTTTTAGCATCTATCCTAATCTCCACTCAATTCAAGATGATTGTTAATTATTTTGAGGGCAACTTACCCATTCCAATTCTACACGATTCGCAAAAAACTGCTTAGTCAAGGTGCGACGCACTTTTTACGAGTGCCGCATCTATGCAAGTGCGTCGCACCGGCAAAGCTACTTGCCACTTTTTACTTTTCACTGCCTACGGTCCAAAGCCGCCGCCCATACCGCCCAACAAATTCCGCAGCCCCCGGCCGCGTCCCTTGGTCAGCTGCTTCATCATTTTCTGCATTTCCTGGAACTGCTTCAGCAAAGCATTCACTTCCTGCACGCTGGTGCCAGAACCGGCGGCCACGCGGCGCTTGCGGCTGGCCTTGAGAATCTTCGGATTGCGGCGCTCTTGGAGCGTCATCGAGCGAATAATCGCCTCGATGCGCTTTAAATCCTTGTCGGCATTGCTCAGGTCCACATCTTTGGCCATTTTGTTCATGCCGGGAATCATTTCCATCAGCTGGCCAATCGGACCCAGACGCTTGATCTGCTGCATCTGGTTCAGAAAATCATCCAGGTTGAAGTCACCCTGGAGCATCTTTTTGCCCGCTTTTTCGGCCTCTTCCTGGTCCATCTGCTCCTGCGCCCGCTCGATGAGCGTCAGCACGTCGCCCATGCCCAGGATGCGGCTGGCCAGCCGGTCCGGGTGGAACTCTTCGATGGCGTTGAGCTTTTCGCCGGTGCCCAGGAACTTAATCGGCACGCCGGTGACTTCGCGCATGGAAATGGCCGCGCCACCACGGGCATCGCCATCAATTTTGGTCATGATGAGGCCGGTGATCTGGACGGCGTTGTTAAAGTCAGTGGCCACGCGGACGGCTTCCTGGCCAGTCATGGCATCGGCGACCAGCAGCGTTTCTACCGGATTCACCTTCGCCTTGATGGCCTTGATTTCGTCCATCATCATCTCGTCGATGTTCAGGCGGCCCGCGGTATCCAAAATGACGGTGGTGGCTCCGGTGGCCACCGCTTTTTTGACGCCATTGGCGCACACGTCCACCGGTTTGCCCGTTGGACCTTCGTCGTAGACGGGGATGTCCAGCTGGCGGCCCAGGGTTTGCAGCTGGTCAATGGCCGCCGGGCGATACACATCCGCGCCAACGAGCAACGGCCGTCTTCCCTGTTTGCGCAAGTGAAGGGCCAGCTTACCCGCCATGGTGGTTTTACCCGCACCCTGCAGGCCCACCAACATGATCACCGCCGGGGACTGCATGCCCAGGTTCAGCCGCCCTGGCTCGCCCAGCGTCTCCACCAGCTCTTCCTGGACGATTTTCACCACCTGCTGGCCCGGCGTCAGGCTGCGCATCACTTCCTGGCCAACGGCACGTTCGCGCACCCGCTCAACCAGGCTTTTGACCACCTTGAAGTTCACGTCCGCTTCCAGCAAAGCCAGGCGCACTTCGCGCATCGCTTTGTCGACATCGGCTTCGGTGAGTTTGCCACGCCGCTGGAGGCCGTCAAAGACGGACTGGAGGCGGCTGCCTAATGATTCAAACACGGGACATCCTCAGATTTTTATCCGCAGATTGCGCAGATGACCGCAGATTTCTTTCAAATGCCGAATCTGCGACCCTGTGACGTTTAACTTCCAGGGACAAAAATAAACGGGTCAATAGATGGTATTAACCCGTTATTCGCTGCTTTCTATTGGTTAACGTTGCTGCTAATGGCTGAAAAATGTTTATGTTGCCTTGCAGACGGGCAATTCTAGCCCAGGCGGGTGGTTGCGTCAAGAAAATATTGAGGCGCGCAGCAGTGAGTGAGGCGGATGGTGGGGGAACGGCCGTAACCACCCTCGCCCTCACTTAGCCAAAATCTCTTGCACCCGGCCCACCGCGCCGCTGGCCAGGCGCACCTTGATGCCGTGTGGGTGCGTCGCCGACTTTGTGAGGATGGCCTGGACCACCCCTTCAGTTGTTTTGCCGGTGCGCTGGTCTTGCTTCAAAACAATCGCCACGCGCTGGCCAATTTTGATGTTGGATCGGTTGGTTCCGTTCATGATATTTTTCAGCCGGTAGGAGCGCGTCGCGACGCGCCCTACCATTTTCAATCTCCAGACAAAGGATAAGCCTGGATCATGCCCTATGATAATTCAGCCGGGAGAAAAAGGAAACCGCATCTGGCTGAGTAAGTGTCCTCAAATGCCGCTGGTGCGACCCGTTCGCATCTGAGGATGCTCACTCC
>CAUJGI010000750.1 GCA_963169155.1 Chloroflexota bacterium | reverse complement strand
GATGGTACGGCCGTTACCGCTACGGTCGCTGTAGGCACAGCGGTAGGTGTTTCCGTCGGCGCGGTGGTATTGGTTGGGGCAGTGGTGGCCGTGGCGGGTACTTCAGTAGGGATTTCAGTGGGGGCTGCAGCGACCACCTGGGTGGCAACGGCCGTTGCTTCCGCCACTTCGACCGCCGGGGTATCGCCACACGCGGTTAACAGCAGCAAACAGCAAAACGCAGCAAGGTAAACAACTTTTTTCATGATGGACCTCCCTCAAACGGTTGACAAGACAGGCAAATTCTAACATCTGCAATAGAACCCTTCACTACCAAATGTCACCAAAAAAATAGGCCAGGAATCAACCGACCACCGCCTCACCGCTCTCTTTTCCCCTATCTGATCTCCACTATCTTTGCCCTTTTTAGGTTCACCAGAGAAAACGAACCGCAGAGCCGCAAAAAACGCAGAGTTTTTCTCTGTTATTTGTCCCTCTGCGCCCTCCGCGTCTCCGCGGTGAAATTAATTTCTGCTCTCCCCACCCCCAGTTTTTGCATTTCTGATCAAAAATAATTACCCTCATGCGTCTAATTAACCAGAAAAAGAAGTGGAGCAGGCATGTTGCAACTGGATAATCTGGTACAACGGTGTCAGCAAGGTGAGCTGGCCGCCTTTTCTGAACTGTTTCAACAGCAGGAAACGGCCGTTTACCGCCTGGCACTTACCATCTTACAAAATGAGCAGGACGCTGAAGATGCCGTCCAGGATGTTTTCTTGCGCATTTTTGAGCAGATCAAGCAGTATCAGGGGCAGGCGGCGTTCACTACCTGGCTCACCGCCATTGTCGTAAACAGCTGCCGCGACAAGCTGCGCCGCCGCAAGGTGCGCCGGGCGCTTTCGCTGGATTGGCTGCGTAACCAGGCCAGTCACCACAACGTCCCCGAAACAGTCGACCAGCGGCAGCAGTCACAGCAGCTGTGGACGCTCATCAACACCCAGCTGGACGACAAACACCGGCTGCCGCTCATCCTGCACTACCACCAGCGGCTCTCCTGCGCCGAGGTGGCCGACATTCTGGGCCTTCGCGTCAGCGTTGTCTACTCCCGGCTCAACACCGCCCGCCAGCGGCTGCGCGAGCAGCTCCAGGCAGAAGCCGAGCCACTGCTCAAACGAGGTTAATTAGAAACGTGACAGAGCACAACCGCAGCGTCACAATCGAAATCAAAACAGACAGCCCCCTGTGCCACTTTGTGCAGCAGCGCCTGCCAGACTTTATGCACCAGGGCTTAACGGCCGTTGAACACCAGCAAATTCAAGCCCACCTGGCCCAGTGTGACCGCTGCGCCCGGCGTGTTCAGGAAGCCCGCCTGCTGGACGGCGATCTCCAGGCCGAAGCCGACCGTTACCAACCCCGCCTCTCCCGCGATGCCTCTTTGCGCATTCAGAACCAGGTGTACCGGCGTATGCAGCGCAGCCTGGTGTGGCAGCGTACCGGGCAGGTGGTCCGGCTGAGTACGGCCGTCGTCACCCTCGTGCTGCTGCTGGCGGGCAGCTTCCTCTTTGGCCGCTTCTGGCTGCCCGGCCTGGGCGCACCCGTCGGCGACGAGCTGGCCACCGGGGAAAGTGTTACCCTGCCCGAAGCGCCCTTGCCCCAGCCAACGGCCGTTCCCACCACCCGCCCCACCATGGCCGAACCTGAACCGGTGGCAACAGAGCCAAACGGCCGTGTTAATGCCTGGCAAAACTGGAACAGCGTCACCCCTGGCCAATCCCCTGAGGCGCTGGCCGCCACCATCATGGACACCGCGCTGGGGCGCGATGAAGCCTTTCTCAATGAACTATTTGTCGGCCTGGGCGCGGCCCGGCAGCCCACCGCCCAGCTCTGGCTGCGTGTGGGCAGTCGCTGCCAGCAAACCCTCACGTCCGACGACTTTTTGTTCACCCGCCGCGCCATTCCCCTGCTCACCGTTACCTCCGTTTCCATCTGGTACGATCAGCACCTGGTGGGCGAAATCAAAATGCGGCAGGTCAACGGCGAATGGTTTGCCACCTTCACCCGCACGCCGTCTGTCAACCCATGCCTCCATTCCTGATTTTCACAACCACCATGCTACCTTTGCCCCTGCCTCACCACCACACGCACACAAACGGAGCCACGCGATGACCTTTTGGGCCTTCATTTTGCGGCGCGCCGCCCGCCACTGGCAGATTTTGCTCACGCTCAGCCTGGGTGTGGTTCTCTCTACCGCCATGCTGGCCAGCAGCCCGGTGTTGGTCAATACCGTGGTGGAATTTGGCCTGCGCCGCACGCTGCTGGCCGCCGATCCCAGCATCAGCGACCTGCGCCTGAAAGCGTTTGGCCGCCTGACTCCCGAGACGTATGCCGGGCTGGATGGCCAGGTGCAGCAGGTGGTGAACGGCCGTATCCCCACCTTCACCGATCAGCTAGTCCCGGTTATCGGCTCCCGCTGGTTCCACCCCTGGGTCGATGGCAGCCTGGTGATCGATGAGCGCGTCAACTTCCGCAGCTATGGCAGCGGCGACACCGACATCCGCCAATTTGTCACCTTTGTCGCTGGCGAATGGCCCAGCGACCCGCTGCCCGAACCGGGTGTGGTCGCCGTGGTCATCGGTGAGGAGCTGGCCGAGGCGTATGGCCTGGCCGTGGGCGATGTGCTGCCCGCCAGCGTCAACAACACCAGCGGCGAACCAGAATTTAGCCTGCAAATCAGCGGCATCGTGCAGCCGCTGGACGGCGGCGATCCGTACTGGTTTGGCCCGGCCAGCCCGCTGCGCTCGCAAAGCGCCGACCGCTGGCTGGCCCAATATGCCGCCCTGGTCGATCCCGCCGCCTTTTTTGACGTAGTCGGCACCATTCTGCCCGATGGCTCGACCCACGAATATTACTGGCAGGTCACCATCGACCCGGCCACGGTGGACACGGGGCAGATTCCCCTGCTGCGCATCTTGCTGCGGCTGCTGCGTGAGGATTTACGGCCGTTAACCCCCTCTATCACCATCGACACCGGCCTGGATGACGTGCTGACTAACTTTGCCAACCAGAGTACGGCCGTACGCGCCCCGCTCTACTTCCTCACCGCCGAAGTGGTGCTGCTGAC
>CAUJGI010000749.1 GCA_963169155.1 Chloroflexota bacterium | reverse complement strand
AAGCCCACACCCTGGTCAGACTCGCGCCCTTCCTGGATGATTTTCACCTTAAGCTCCTCACCCGGCAGCGAGGTGATTTTCACCGCATTGGCCAGATCGTTGATGTTGAGCACGCTGACGCCTTGCAGTTCGGCCACGCGGTTGAGGTTGTAGTCGTTGGTCATGATGGGGCTGCGCAGATGGCGCGCCAGGGCTACCAGCTTGCTGTCGGCATCACGCACCTCGCTTACGTCCATGTCCATGATTTGGGTGGGCACGGGCGAATCGTTTTGCAGCTGGGTCAGAACCTCCAGCCCCAAACGGCCGCGCCCGCGCCGCAGCGGGTCGGCACTGTCGGCAATGTGCTGCAGTTCGGACAAAATGAAGTTGGGGATGAGCAGCGTGGCGCGGATGAACCCGGTTTTGCTGATGTCGGCGATACGGCCGTCGATAATCACGCTGGTGTCTAACAAGATAAACTGCTCGACGTTGCCATTTTGTGCGCTGGAATCGCCATTGGAGGCAGCCTGCGGCATTCGCAAGCCGCTAAAAAAGGTCTGCAAATCATTTTGCCGCGAGACCAGAATGACAACGCTGAGGTAACAAAGAACGGCCGCAGCAACCAAAGGTAAAATCTGACGGAAGGGGGAGCCCAGCAGCGCCAGTGGCAGAGAAAGCAAGGCGGCGGCGACCAGCCCAATGAACAGTCCCAGCACAATAGCGATGAGACGTTCGGCAGGCATTTGGGCCAATCGTTCGCTAATGCGGCGCAGCGGGCGAATCGTAACATACGGAGTTAGGATCAGCCCGATCAAAAAGCCCAGCAGGACAAATACAATCACATACCCTTCTGGGTTGACTTGTAAAAGGCTAGCCAGCCACTGGCCAAAAAATCCACCGCCAACGCTCGATGCAACTGCCCCCACAATACGAAAAATAAATTCAGTGCTCATAAAATAAACCTTTCACTACCTCTTCCCGAAAACAAAAAAGATGAACATACCTTATGGTACATCCACCTCATTTTGTTTTGTATGATGCTTTCCGGCTTATGATCTTTAATCGTAAAAAGCAGCGCTCAAGTACATAACCGAAAACTTGTCAGACTGGGGCCTGGAGCAACAATTGTGAAAACATTTAGCAAACATTCCGTCACAGGCATTGCCTGGTTGATGCAGTACGGAAAATCAAGCGCCAGCTTCTGGCTCACTCTTGGGCATGGATGTGGTTAATGATGAAGTGCGAGCAAATACCAAAACTGCTGTTTACTGTGTTATGGGCGCATTCGAGAAACGGACAACATTCTGTAGAGCTTTTTGAAAATAATTGCTATGCGCCATAGTGCTTGATAACGATAAACGTTTTGTTGTTTCAAGCCTTTGTTGTGTGAGAGCGGGAAAAAATTGAGAACAATAATCAAATTGTCCGCTGTCACGTGCATCTACAAACAATAATAAGGGAATGAAACCAATAATTTTTGTAATAAAGGCGTGGCGCGCTTTCCCTACAAACTTTTATGTCTATGTCAGCTCACCACACCTGAACAGGTATAAATTTCCTTATATGGATAGTATCACAGCCAAAATGATGCGGCAATAATGCGGCGTGTGTCTAACTGGCTGTTAAGTAAGGCTGCCAGGCCAGGCGTTAAGCCCAAGCCTGGCAGCGAGTCGGTTTGTCCCCGTGTGCTTTCGCTTGTTTAGCGGCGCGGGTCACCTGGTGCCCGCCCTGGCGACTTCATGCCGCTGCGGCGGGGCGCAGAGGGTGGCGGAGGTTGATGTGGGTCACGGCCGTTTTCCTCCCGACTTTTGGCGCGCATGGGGGCAGGATTGGGCCGGAACGGCCGTCCACCAGCCGGTGTGCGCTGGACAGGCAGTGAGGGCAGGGTGGGAGACGGCCGTTGGACCGCTACCTCACTGGCCTTGCCCGGCCGCTGCCGCAGCGATCCGGCAAACATATACTCACCCGCCACAGAGATGGCCCCAATAAACAAAATGCGTGTCAGCCAGACCAACGTCGCCACAAAAAACGGCACCCAGCGCAGCAGCTGTTCCCGGCTCAACACCTCATTACCTAAATCGTGTGTCAGCAGCGTTAGCGAGATCGCCCACCAGGTCATGATGGCGTTCATCGTGGCCCCCCGCAGCCACGCGCCCATCAGATACCAGACCGCCTTGGGTTCGTCTTTGCCCTGTTCCGGCGTGAACAGCCGCGCCAGGCCAGCAAAGTCAATGGCACAAAAAGCAATGGCCAGGATCGAGGCCCAGCTGATGCCAACAAAACGCACGTCGCCCAGCAGGTTGCTGAGCGCATAGCGTGTGGTGTCAAAGTTAAACAGCTCAAAAGCCAGCAGCGCCACCACTAAAATGACGCCCATGATGCTTTTTTGCGGTAGATTTAGCCCCAGCAGCAAATTGCCGCCGGTTGTGTTAGGGCGTGGTAGACCACCCCCATTTTGTGCGCCCTGTGTCTCCATGATATGTCTCCTGCATCTCCACTCCTAATCTGTGTAATGCCCTTGCCGAAATTGCTAAAACGAATGAACTTCCAAACCCGCCACTTCCATAAAACAAAAACTCGAACCCAAGGTTCGCCTGCTCTCACCTTCGTATTCCCTTTCCACAGCTTTTGTGATGCCCCCGGTTTTGTGTGGAAGAAAGAGGATGTGGCGTCAGCAAGGGTCGCACCTGCCGACGCCACTTTTTTGGGGGGAAGAGGGTATGTGGTGTTGAGAAGAGGGAAGAGGGTTCCGTATGTCTGAAAAGAATATTAGCACGCATGTTCTAAAAAGTCAAATGGAATTTAGAACAAAAACTGTTCGGATTTCCTGGCTGGCGGGGGTAAAATGAATGGTCAATTGTCAATAGTTAATGGTGAATGGTTAATCGCATGAGCAGTGTAGATACATGGACGCGGAAAATGGAGTTGGGGCTTTACCGGGTAGCGGGCGCATCGGCCCGGTTGGGTTATCCGCTGCGCTGGGAGAAGCTGGAAATTGATGAAAACCGCTCGGTTTGGGCGTCCTACACGCCGGATTACCGACCCAGCCCGCCCTTGACCGGTGCGGAAACGGCCGATCTCTGCATCATCGGCGGCGGCTACACCGGCATCTCCACGGCGTACCACTTCAGCCAGCGCTACCCCGAAAAGCGGGTGGTGCTGTTGGAGGCCAAAGCGCTGGCCAACGGCGCGAGCGGCCGTAATGGCGGCATGATGCTCAATTGGGTCTACGGCGTCGGCCCGATGAGCGACACGATGACCGCCCGCGTCTACCACGCCACCCATCAAACTATCGACGGCATTGAGCAAATCATCCAAGCGCATAATCTGGACGTCAGCTACCGTCGGGATGGCTGCTTTGAGGTGTTCACCGACGAGCAGCGGGCCATCGAGGCCGAGGCCGAAGTGGCGCACCTGAACAGCATCGGTGTGCCCGTGCAGTTTTGGGATGCGGCCCAGGTGCGGCAGAAGATCAATCTAAACGGCATCTATGGTGGCCTGTTTGATCCCAGCGAAGGGCAGCTGAACGGCGTGCAGTTTATACGCGGGCTGCGTCCGGTTTTAGAGGCACGGGGGGTAAAGATTTATGAGGGAACGGCCGTTACCAAAATCACCGAAGGTCCCACCATCGAAGTGACCACGGCCAATGGTTCTGTGAAGGCCAAAGCAATTGTGCTGGCGACCAACGGCTACACCGGCAAGCTGGGCTACTTTCGCAAGGCGTATTTCCCGCTGCACTCCCACGTCTTTGCCACCGATCCGCTCAGCGATGAAGCCGCCCGCCAGCTTGGTTGGCATGGCACCGCTGGCTTCTCCGACGATCTCAACCGCATCTCCTATGCCACCCGCACCCGCGAGGGGCACATCGTTTTTGGCGGCGGTAGCAACATCTCCTACGCTTACCTGTGGAACAACCGCACCGCTTTCCCTGGCACACCAGACAGCGCAGATCCGGCCTTCAACGAAATGCAGCAGACGATGGGGCAGTACCTCAGCGGCAGCGGCCGCCTGCGCCGCGCCTTCCGCTGGACGGGGACGCTGGCCATTACCCTGCGGCGCAACTGCTTCATGGGCGTGCGCGCCGAATCCAACAATGTTTACTATGCGCTGGGTTACAGCGGTCATGGGGTGACGGCGGCCAACATGGCGGGCAAGGTGCTCACCGATCTCTACAGCGGCAGCGATGAGCAGTGGCGCGGCCTGCCCTTCATCGGCGCCGATTATTCGCCGGTGCCGCTGGACCCGTTCCGCTGGCTGGGCTACCAGATGATGACCCGGCTGACCGGCCGTTCACCGCGTGATCCGCATCGGTAGTTGGGAATGGTGAATTAGGAACGGCCGTTCCTGCCCTCACACTTTCTTGAGCAGCCCA
>CAUJGI010000748.1 GCA_963169155.1 Chloroflexota bacterium | reverse complement strand
GGATTCTAGAAAACGTAACAGTGCCTGCCTGGCTGCTCCACTCATCTCACCGCTTAAAACAACCGTGGGCTGCACAATGCCAGACTGAATGGAGCCAACTTCCCAATGACTACCGTATATCGATTGGCACCATACCAAACGGCAGCGGCCATTGGGCAAGGTTAGCCACTTTTCGACGACGTGGGGCAGTGGCGTGTGATTAGTGGCCTGTTCAGCGGCTACTGCCCGGAAAAATTGGGTGGCGGATGTGACGGAGGATGCAGGAAGGGGCATAGGGCAAAATATTCGATGAAGGATGGGCAAAAACAGTCTAAAGATGTTTACATCAGCCGCATTTTACCCGATATTGGGCATGTCCTCCATTAATTAGATGGCTATTCAGGGAACTATCACGAGAAAAGCGCCACCTCCTTTGCCTTGGGATTTGCCGGGGAAACCGTTAAACTTGTCTTCGAGAATCGCAACGTGTGAGGCCAAAGGTGAATATTGACAAAAAGCAGCTTAAGCAGCAGCTGGTTACCCAGCTAAACGCTTATACACAGCTCAAACAGGGTGCGGGGACGCTGCTGTCCACCAATCTTTATTGGACGGAACGGCTGTTGTTGCGGCTGACCCGCCGAATAGCCACTATCCGACTCCAACAGCTGGGGGAAATACTCCCTGATGACCATTGACTCTCTGCGCCTGGCCATTTTAGAAGCTCAGATCGAAGCGGCGCTGGGCGGACATGAGCTGGCAACGTTTGAAGAGGTGGCGAATGGGTACCAGGCTGCTTGTGTCCGATGTGGCGCCACCAGCTGGGTTGGCACCCAGGGGCTGCGCTACTCGCTTCTGGAAGATATATGTTCTGGGAGTAGAAAAAATCCTGACGCAGAAACCACGAACCAGTGAGATTTTCGGGGGGTGCCCTGTGTACAGCCTTCGTACGAGTCGCTGCATTAGGCGGCAAAGGGCAAAACGCCCTGCGCTTTGAGCGTTTCAGCCACCTGTTGCACCAGCGCCAGCTCTTTCTTCAAGCGCTTGATCTCAGCTGCTTCGGCCGCACAGCCGTTGGCATCTGCCGCTGCTTTTTTCTTGACTGCTTTGTGCCACTGGTAGAGCAGGCCAGGCGTGATATCGAGGTCTTCTTCTATCTCAGATGCCGATTCTCACTGGCTTGCCATGAAGCAATGGCTTCCTGTTTGAAATCTGCTGTGTATCGTTTACTTGGTATTGACATGATTTGCTCCGATCCAATTGCATGTTGAATCTGAGTTATGCTCATGCCCACTTTTCCGGTCTCACATCACGTTAATTCTTTTAGGCTTTCACACTACAGAGCTAATGACTTTGTGGGATAAATAAGGCTTCTCACACGCTTGAACTTTACTTTTCACCTAAATTTTTACACGCAGATTCAGGGCGATCACGTCGCATAAGTTTATTCTTCATAGGCAGATTATTCTCCTCAAATCTCCATATCCCCAAAAACAACACAATTTCTTTACAGCTTTTTAATACCCTGAAAGCAGATTGATTTTTCAGCGACCCGTATCTTTTGCGCACCTCATGCGTCTGAAATGGATGAGGGTGACCGTGAACAATTGTGACGACAAGCTGCTGCAACAGGCTCGGACCTTTGATCGGACGGCGTTAACGGCCGTTTACGACCTCTACCACCCCCTGCTCTACCGTTACATCATCCGGCAGGTGAGTGATGGCGAGATGGCGCGGGAATTAACGGCCGTTGTCTTCGAGCGGTTCCTGGCCGCCCTGAAAAACGGCAGTGGCCCCAAAACCCAGCTCAAGGCGTGGCTCTACCGCACCGCCCACAACCTGGTCATCGACTTTTACCGCCGGCAGGCGCACCGCAACCACCTGCCCCTCCCGGAAACTGTTCCCAGCGGCAGCGACTCACCTGGCCAACTCGCCGAACAGCACCTGCTGGGCGAACAGGTCATCATCGCCCTGCAAACGCTCACGCCCGAGCAGCAGCAGGTCCTCACCCTCAAGTTTTTCGAAGGCTTTTCCAACGCCGAAGTGGCTGAGCTCATTCACAAACCAATCGGAGCAGTGAAAGCGCTGCAGCACCGCGGCCTGGCTCGTCTGCAGCACCTGCTGGCACCACAGCCAATCGAGGAGCGTGTAGCATGACCGAACTAGAACTATTTACCGACATTTTGGATGAAGCTTTGGAAGCGCTAAAAACGGAACCGGTAACGGCCGTTCTCCACCGCTACCCCGATCACGCCAAAACCCTCGCCCCCCTGCTCACCGCTGCTGAGAAGTTGGGTGAATGGCAAACGGCCGTTTCCACCACCCGTAGTTCCGATTGGCAAACGGCCGATCGCGCCCACTTCCTCGACCAAATTAATCAGTTACCGCTGGTACCCGTATCTCCCGGCCCGCTCCTGCGTCTGAAAGGATGGCTGACGCAAACACGCACAGCCCTTCGTAACCAAAACGTATACAAGGAGCATAAACCCATGAACGTATTATTTGCCCGCGCAATCGCTACCGCCATCGTAATCTTTGGTTTGGGCGGCGGCACCGTGGCCTTGGCCAACGACAGCCTACCTGATACCCCGCTCTACCCCGTCAAGCTGATGCTGGAAGAAACCCGCCTGAACCTGGCCGAAGACCCCGTTGAGCAGGCTAACCTGCAAACCGAACTTGCCCAGGTGCGGCTGGAAGAAATGATCCAGCTCGCCTTCGCCGGTGAGCCAGTCAGCAACGCCCTCTTGGTCCGACTGGAAACCCATCTACAAACCGCCCTCCACCAAGCTGCCCAGACTG
>CAUJGI010000747.1 GCA_963169155.1 Chloroflexota bacterium | reverse complement strand
CGGGCGAGGTAACCGACGGGTTCCACATCAGCCAGTAGTTGTTACTTGTTTACCGATTGGTCCAATCTGCGAGATTGGACCAATCTTACCCTCACCCCAGCCATTTCCATCCTCCTCGAAGGAGGGCCAGGGTGGGGGTTTGTAAGGAAAGAGTCTGGCTTCGGCCAGGCTCTTTTTTTTGCCTGGCTCTGGCGTGCCACCACGGTAAAGTATGATACTTCCCCCAACCACCAAAATCCTTTATGATGTAACCAGACTTTGGTTAACCAACCACCCGCACAATAATAGGAGAGTTAAAACCATGAACGTGATCATTCCAGGATTCATCCTGGGCTTCCTCGGCTGGTTTTTCCTGCGCTACGTCATTTTTGGCTTCTACACGGTAGACCAGAACGAACGCGCGGTAAAAACACGATTCGGCCGTGCCGTCCGCCTGGGCAAAGGCACCACGCTTACTGATCCCATTGCCGAAGCGCTGAACGAGAAGGACAAAGAGCGCTACATTTACCCGCTGGTACAGGTTATCAAACCTGGCGGCCCATACTTCCGCTGGCCCTGGGAAAAAATCCACAAAGTGTCTGTGGCCACGGAAACCATCAACATGGCGCTGGACCTGGAAACGCCAACCGCCAACCACAACGGCACCATCCTCGATGCCGTCACCAAGGACCAGCTCAACATTGGCCTGACGGGGCAGATTCGCTACCAACCCAGCGAGCGCAACCTGTACGCCTACCTGTTTGGCGTCAAAAATCCGGTGGTGCACGTGATGGGCTACTTCATTGCCATCCTGCGCCAACGCATTGCCAGCTTTGAATCGCAAAACTCCAGCCTGCTGGAAGTGGAAGAAAACGACATAGAGCTGGACGCCGGGCTGATGGGCGGTGTTTCCATCAACGATTTGCGCAAAAATCTAAACGAAATCAACACCTTTATGGAGCAAGAGTGCGCCTCGGCCGCGGCCCGCTATGGCATTGACCTGGACGCCTCGCTCATTACGGGCATTGACCCGCCGCAGGAAGTGGAATCGGCGCTGGCGGCCATCAACACGGCGCACAACGAAGTTTCGTCGGATATCAGTCTGGCCAAGGCCCAGGCTGACCAGACGATTGTCCAGTCCAAGCGTGCGGTGGAGATTGAAACGCTGCGCGCCCAGGCAGAAGTGGAACCCCTGAAATCGCTGGCCGAGCAGCTGGGGCTGATCAAACAAAATGGTCCGGAAGCGCTGGCCGCGTATCTGCGTAACGTGCGCCTGGCACTGTACACCAAGGCGGAAAATATCATTCTGGAGGTGGACAAATGAACGATTTACTGCTGATTTTCCCCGCTGCGTTTGGCTTCTTTATGTTCTTCCTCATTGCGGAGCCGATTTTCCGCTTTTTCCTGCGGCTGTTTGGCGTGTACGCCATTGTGAAAGAAGGTACAGCCCACGTGTACACGCTGTTTGGTAACGTGGTCGGCATTCTGGAAGAACCTGGTTTGTACTTTTTGTGGATGAAGATGGGGCCAAGCGCCCTGCTGGTAAATACGCTGGGCAAGCGGCACGTGCTAGACATGCGCCTGGACCAGCGCTATTTGCGCAGCCTGCCGGTCAACTCGGAAGAAGGCGCGCCGATGGGCATTGGTATCTGGTATGAAATGCAGATTAGCAGCCCGGTGGCCTACCTGTTCAAAAACAGCGATCCGGCAGGGTCGCTGGCGGCCAACGTGAGCAACGCCACGGTGCGCACGCTGAGCAACATGCCGCTGGACGACATGCTGGAGACGCGCCACGTCATGAGCCGGGCGGTGCGGGCCGAAGTGTCACCCAAGTCTGAGGAGTGGGGCTACCGGCTGGGCTCGGTGTATATCCGCAAGGTTCATTTCCGCGACCGGGCGATGATTCACCAGATCGAAGAAAAAGTGGTGAACCGCCTGCGCCAGGTAACCTCGGCGATTCGCCAGGACGGGGCGAACCGGGTGAGCATCATCACCAATTCGGCCGAACGGCGGGCGGCGATTGAGTTTGCCAAGGCGCAGGCGATGCGGCCGCAGATTGTAGGCGAGGCGCTGAGCCAGATTAACAAGGACCCGGCAGTGGCCCAGGCGATGTTTGAGATTCTGGAAACGGAAAATATGCTTAAGGAGCATACGCGGATCACGATGATTCCCACGGGCAACAACATCATGCGGCAGATGATGGGCGCGGAAGCGGCGTTATATGAGACGGGGAATGGCGAGGCGGCGACAAGCTGACCAGGTGACCGGGTGACAAGATGACCGGTTTACTTGAAGCTTTTTGTGAAGTTTAGGAACGGCCGTAGGGCAGGTGTGGTTTTGTCCTACGGCCGTTTTGTGCCAGGGAGGATAAAGATGAATGTCCAATTTAGCGGAACCATTTTCAACTGGCGTGGACCATCGCCTTACTTTTTTGTCACCGTCCCAACGGAAGAGAGTGACTACCTGAAGTCGATCTCCGGCGCGGTGACGTATGGCTGGGGCATGATCCCAGTAACGGCGCAGATTGGCGAGACGGTGTGGACCACGTCGCTGTTTCCGAAAGACGGCCGTTACCTCCTCCCCCTCAAAGATAAAATACGGCATGCTGAAAAGTTGAACGAAGGGGACGCAATCTCCGTCCAGCTGACCGTTCGTTTATAGAAATGACCCGTGGTAGAGACGTAGCATTCTACGTCTCTACCACGGGTCATTTTGCAGGAGATTTCATGAATTCATTCAAACTAAATTCCACCACCATTGCCATCTTGATCGCCGCCCTGTTGATGGGTGGGGTGGGTTTTTACACGGAAAACAACGGCTTCTTGATTGCCGGGGTCATTTTTCTTGTTGTAGGATTGATTACGGTCGTAAACGAACTGCGCGGGAACAATCCGTAGCGCAAAGGAATGTGAAAGACCTGACAGGTTTACGAAGTAGCATTATGGTGAAGTATCTTGGAACGCAGAGATGCTGGATTGTAAAGTAGCGTCGAAAACCTGTCAGGTCTAAAAAGCAGGAGGGGACAATGGAAAAGCTCCAGTTTGGGGGCACGTACCACGTTTACAATCGGGGCGTGAACCGCTGCAATTTGTTTTACCAAAGGGCCAACTATCTCTACTTCATGCGGCTGTTTGCCGATCACATTGCCCCGGTGGTGCAAGTGTTTGCCTACTGCCTGCTGCCCAACCATTTCCATTTTTTGCTGCGCCTGCTAGAGATAGAGGAGATTCTCAACCGCCCCGACCTGCATGATTATTGGCAGCACGCTGGTGATGACAGACCGCACCAATATTTCTCCAACTTCTTTAACGCCTACGCACGC
>CAUJGI010000746.1 GCA_963169155.1 Chloroflexota bacterium | reverse complement strand
CTTCGCCGGGGCCAAGCCCCTGGCCAGGGCGCAGCCCTTCGGGGTCTTCCTGCCAGATCATCATAAAACCGGCGGCGCTGTCACCGTTGATTTCCAGGCGGTTGGCGTCGCGTCGTCCCGAGGTGAGGCGCTCGGCTTTGGTCCAGATGATGTCATAGAAGCCGCCGCCTGCGGTGGGCACACCTTCGGCATCTACTTCTAGCAAAGTGCCACGGGCGCTCCAGACGCAGGAGTAGGGGATCTCACCAACTTCGGGGAAGCCCTGCAGCGTGTAGTTGACAGAGCGCTGTGACCCGGCCACGCCCCAGATGTCGGGATAGAGATCGTTGCCTTCGTCATCGACCCAGGTGTAGGCGGGGGAGCCGCCATCGCAGTATTTGCTAATCCAGCCAACCAGCACCTTATCGCCAGCCACGGCGAAGGTCATGTTGTGGGCATCCCCAGGGTAGGGGCTGCCGTTGGCCAGGTTGAAGGAGGAGAGCGCGGCCGAATTGGAGAGGTTGGTGCGTTTCCACGTCGCCCCATCGTCTAGTGAGAGGGCAGCAAAGGCATCGTGGGCACCGTAGCCCGCCCCGCTGAGGATGGCAAACGGTATTTCGGTGTTTTTTACGGCCGTTTCTTCCAGGCCGTCGATGTAAACCGCCACCAGAGGTTTGGCGAATTCGCGCAACTCGACCAGGGACCCGGCGGCGTCGTAGTATTCTACGGCCGTTATTTCGCCATCTGATGTTTGGGCCGGAACGTAAAATGTCAGGTGAGCCAGATTGGCTCGCTCGGTTTCTTGTTCGGGTGTTTTAGAAATGTTGCGCCGGAACATCTGGCCATCGTCGGCTTGCAAGATGCCCACGATCAAGGCCATGAAGATGCCCAGCAGCGTCATGGAAAGAACTCTTTTACTTTTCATCTTTTCTTACACACTCCTTATCCAAAAAAATGGATGGGTTGGTTCTGTGATTTCATCAGCCATTTGCTTAAAGGTGCGCGTGGTCGTTTGTTCTCCAAATGCTTTTCCCCTCCTTCCTCTTACGGTTCATCGGCTGGTGAATCGGAACCAGCAAGAGGTTGGCGACAAACTTCCAGTAAAGTTTCCAGTTCACTTTGCAAAAGCGCGATCAGTCGTTTGCACTGGCGCAAAGTTTGCAACGGTGTGTTGTTGGCTTCGACGAGATGAATAAAGGAACGGCCGTGTTCCCCGGAAAGTGGCCGGGTTTTGAGCGCGTTCAGGTATATCTGTTGGGCTGCCTGCAAATCGCCGGCTTCTTCATACAGCGTGCTCAGCCGCTGCAGGGCGGCCAGGTACCCCTGCTGAAAATGGGCGCGCCAGGTAACAATCCAGCTAGATCGAAGGGGTAGGTTGAGCAAAAAATCGTCACGATACAGATCAACCACTTCCTGCAAAAGGTGGATTTCCAGGGCTGGATCTGGCTCTTCGGTGGCCTGGGTCAGCCGCTTATCGAATTCATCCGTGTCCAACCAGAAGCAGAGATTACCGGGCAGCTGATAGCCGTCGTGGGCGGGCGAGATAGGGTTTTCCAGGTTAAGGAGGTGAGACAGCGTGGCGGAAACGGCCGTTACCTCCCCTTCAACTTCCCCGGCCGGTAAATGCGGCCAAAGCTGGTGCTGCAGCTCAGTGGACGTCACGGGATGATCGCGATTGAGCACCAGGTAGACAAAGAGGGCAAGCTGTCTCTGGCTGGCCCAGGTAATGTCGTTGAGGCGACGGCCGTCTTGGGCAAAAAGCTGAAGCGGCCCCAGCAGATGCAGGGCAAAGGCGGGGTTAGGGGCCGGGACGGGCGGCAAAAAATGTACCAGATGGGTGGTTTGGTCAACGGCCGTTACCGTCACCGTGTGTACCTGCAGCTGGTGCAGCACGCCGTCTGGCCCGTGGCTAAACAGTCGAAAATCGGCCGATGGCTCTGTCTGGGTCATCATGGCCAGCAAGGGGCAGTTCCGGCGGCAGAGCGGTTTGCCCTGCGGCGTATTTCCCTGGAAGACAGACCAGCACGGCTGGCCAATCACATCCTCAGCCGCATACCCGAAGGTAGCGGTGGCGGCCTGATTCCAAAAAACAAGCTGCTGGGCTGCATTGATGGCGCAAACAGGCACCTTCATTTTTTCAAACGTTTGCCGGATATGGTTCATGTCAAGGGTCCCATCGTTGTTAGTCCTGATGGCCAGGCTGCTGGCTTGCATTCACTGTCAAGAACACGGTAGGAAAAAAGTACTACAGCAAACTCAACAAATCCTCAACGGGGAGGTCATCTTCCAGGTTTGGGGAGGAAACTGGGGTTAATTATTGACAACCAGGGGGAGAAACAATTCATTGGTCGTCGTGCCGCCGGGCACAGGCTCAAAGAGAAAAACGCGGCCGCGCAGCTCGGTTTCTTTGCGATAGTTGGGTGCACCGGCCAGCACCTCGGCCTGGCCATCGCCGTCCACATCGCTGCTGCCTAGGGCAAAACCCATTTCCGCTTCGGCTTTGTTGCCTTCGGCGATCCAGTCTGGCTGTGCCTTGGGGCCGCCCACAGCGGCATAGTAAACGTAGAAGCGGCCTTCCAGGGATTGATCGGCGCTGTAGCTGTAGGCACCAACCAGCACATCGTTCAGGCCATCCCCATTGAGGTCGCGCTGCATTTGTACCGCTGCGCCAAAGTGCGTGAATGATTGGTCAGAAACGGCCGTCCACACCGGCTTATCAGTCAGTCCATCTGCGGTTCCGCCAAACAGGAAAACTGCGCCTGCTTCCGGCACGGCCGCATTCTGCCCCGGCGCGCCAATAAGTCCATCGTCAAGGCCATCACCGGTCACATCCCCACCGCCGCTCACCGCTTCGCCCAGACGGCCGTTTGGCTGCGAACCGGTCACGCGCCAACAAGGCGTCTGGGCCAGGCCCGCAGCTGAGCCACAAAAAGCCAGGGCCAGCCCGGCATCTTCTTCAGCCGCGTCAAACAGGGGGGCGCCGACCAGCACATCGGCATACCCATCTTGATTGATGTCGCCTGCGTGGGAAACGGCCGTGCCCAAACTGGCGCCGGCCTGCTCCCCGTACACCGTCCAGGCTGGTGCACTTTCCAGCCCATTGGCGCTGCCCAGATAGAGCTGCGCCATGCCCTCATTAAAAAAGGTGCGCTGTGCCCACCTGGCCCCAACAATCACGTCGTCAAAGCCGTCGTTGTTCACGTCGCCAGCCCCGGCCACCGACCAGCCCAGATACGCTTCCACCAGCTCGCCTTCAATTTGCCAATCGGGCAGGGCGGTCAAACCAGTTGGCGTGCCATAAAAAGCATAAACGCGCCCTTCGCGCGAATAGTTCAGGTTGTAGCGCGGTGCCCCCAGCAGCACATCGGCAAAGCCGTCGCCGTTTACATCGCCAGCAGCGGCGACGGAAAAACCGAGCTCGGCCCCCGTCTGATCGCCGTCGAAGCGCCACTGCGGCGCAGCCTGCAGCCCACTGGCTGAGCCGTAAAAAGCAAACACAGCGCCCGACTTGTGGGCCAAACCGCTGTACTTGGGCGCGCCAACCAGGACATCTTCAAAGCCATCGCCGTTTATATCTCCAGCGCCGCTGACGGCAAAGCCAAGACTGGCGGCGGCCTGGTCGCTTTCAAAAAACCATTGGGGAAAATTTGACGTTTCTGTTCTGGTTATGGTGCCAGGGATAGCAGCCTGGGAAAAGTGCGCTGCCGCTAACCAGGCAGCTGCCACGCCTGCCAAAAGGACAACAGAGGGGAAACGGCCGTATGTTTGCATGGTACGCCTCCTGTCCAGAGGATACCGCCAAAAACTCAACCAAATCTAAACGGCGCCGCGGATTTTTTCGTACAGCACCCGTGTCTGGTCGCTGATCAAGATGTCCAGCTCGTCGGCCAGGCACTGCGTCAGCCGCTGGCACACCTGAATGGCTTCACTGCGTTTTCCCAGCTTGATGAACAGCGACATGAGCTTGCGGCAGCTGGTTTCCTGGCAGCAGTCGATGGCCAGGATTTGCTGGTAGGTGTCGACAGCTTCTTCGACTGCATCTAGTTTTTCGTAGAGATGGGCCAGGTCAGCCAGGGCCGTGAGGTAAATTTCTTGCAGACGGAACTGCTGGTCGCGCACCCAGCTGTGCATGTCGGTGAGGTCGAACAGATAGTCGCCCCGGTAGAGGGCCAGCGCGGTTTTGTACAGTTTGACGGCCGTTTCTGGATCCGTTTCTTGCCGGGCGCGGCGTATGCCGCACTCAAACGCGTCAATATCCAGCCAGTGCTCTTTGGCCCCGGCTAAACGGTAGCAGCCGTTTTGGTACAAGAGGTAGCGAGATTGGCTGGCTTTTTCTAACTTTGGTTCCAGGCTGCGGCGCAGGTTGTAAACGGTCGTGTTCAGGTTGTGCATGGCTGCTTTGAAACCCAGGTCTGGCCACAGCATTTGCAGGATCTGTTCCCGAGAAACGGCCGCACCTTTCTGCATCACCAGGTAAGCCATCAGCGCCCGCGTTTTAACCCGGTTCCACAGCGGCCCCTCCACCTGGCTGCCATCTTGCCGGGTAACCACCAGCGGTCCCAGCAAATAAATGCGAAACGGTTGGTAGGTTTGGCGCTTCTGCTGGCGCAGGCGCAGCAGGTGGACCAAAAAGCTGTCGTCCAGGCCTGGCGGCATCGGAATGGTGCTCATGTTGGTGAGGAGGTAGTGCCCGCTGCGATGGCGCAGCTGCACATCAAAACTGGTGACGGGGATCCCCTGTTTGATATTCTGGCGCACCGGGCAGTTGGGAGCGCAGTAAGGTTCCCCTTGTGGCGTAAGTCCGCCTAACAGCTGCCAACAGTACGTGTTAACCGCCTCTTCTGCGGAATAACCCAGCAGATCAACCGCTGCCCCATTCCAGAAAAGAATCTGGCCGTCTTCAGCCACGCTCCAGGCACCATCTCCAGTTTTGCTAAAAAAGTGCTTGATTGCAGTCATGGCAATTCCTCTTAAAGGTGATGGCAGTAAATGTTGGAACGAAACAGACAATGGCAACAGTTTGATCTTGCCGCTTTGGCGCTTACAAAGCAGCTTACACCAGAAAAATATGGCGGAGTATCATCTGTTTGGGGTGACAAACGTCACATCGCCCAGCCGCTGCGGCCATTCGTATTGCGGCGATGTGCCTGGCAACGGCCGTTGCCGCAG
>CAUJGI010000745.1 GCA_963169155.1 Chloroflexota bacterium | reverse complement strand
GAATGACCACGCCATAAAACGACGTGAACTGGTCACTGGTGAAGGTGAAGTAGGTGACGCCGCGCCCTTCACCAAAGTATTTCCAACCGGGTGCGGCGTACAGCGTCTGGATCGGCACCCGAAAACGTTGCCCATCGGCCGAGGCCACATCGCCGCCACCCCAAATCTTGGCCAAAGGTATTTCACTATGGGCAGCGACCAGACGGGCATTGGCGCGAGTCAATGTCTCGTCCCGAATGTAGTTCTGCTGCACCCAAAGCAACCGGCTTTGTCGCAACGCCGGTATATCGGGATGGACCACATCTTCAATGCCCACATTGCAGGCTTCGGCCAGCAAGACGGCACAAATCGAAAGCGTCAAGTCATCAGCCCGGGCTTGTTTTTCACTGATATGGGTGAACTCGTCCACAAAACCGGTAAGGGCCTGAACCTCAAGCAACAAATCGGGCAAATCCAATTCGGGCAGCAGGTCGTAAACTTGCGCTTGCAGTTGTTTGAGCCTGGGACCGACAGGCACTTTTTTCTGTCGGCGCAAGCTGATGCGCTCATGCCCTTCTTCCTTTTTAATGGAGACCGCTTTGTTCTTGACAAAGCGTTTAGCCACGCGCTGGTATAACTGGTCAAGCTGCTTCCCCAGTTCGGTCATCTCTTTACGGCCGTCAGTAGATTTCCCCAAAGCGGCACACACTTGAGGGCGTTCCTTTTTCCAGGCTTCACCGTGCAGGAGCTGCTGTCGCTGGTCTTGCCAGCGGCGGCTGGGGGTGATAAAAATATCACGCCGTTGCAGCGCCGCTACCAGGTTTTGTAACACACAGAACGTGTAGTAACGGCGGTCAATCAGCTCATCCTGGTTAAGAACAACCTGCCGCCACTCGGTGCCCCGCAGGATTTCTCGGGGTGCTTCCTGTAAATCCGGCTGTGGTTTTTCGTGATCCAGACGATAGAGGAACTGCCAAGCGGCCAGCGCTTCATCGTCATCGGCAATACTATCGAAAGAAATGGTGGCTAACAATCTGGCTAGAAAGAGCCGCAGGGAACGATAACCATGCACCAGTTGGTCATAATAATGGGGCGCGTAGCGTGTCGTTTCGTGTCCCACTAAAGCAACTGCCTTTTCCAACTGTTCTCGAGGGATATGCTTGAAGATAGCCTGGCGTATCTCATCGCCCAGCAAGTTATCATTTAGGATGAATTGGCACGCTTCGCACAAGTGTAAGGTGGCCATGTCCATTGCGGCCATCATCTGCAGGCGCTGCTTGAGACCGGCTTTTTCCGCATCTTTGAACTTCTCGGCCACAATCATGATGAGCAGGTCCAGAACCTCATCTTGAATCACCGCTTCCAGCACACAAGCCGTGACCAACAAGGTGGCCAATTCATGATCTTCTCCCAAGTCATTAATAGCGGCGGCCCAGGAAGCCAGCCCATAGCTGGATAAGGCATTGATACGACCCACTGGAAAGAGCGTCAAGTCAACATTGTTTAGCCCCAGCGCCCGCACCTTATCGAGGCGCTGCATGGCCGATTTAATCGTTAAAGAAGATGCCTTCGTTTCTTGACGACGCAGCAGCTCTAGCTTGGAAAAGCGGGTGTTTTCTTCAATTTCCAGTAGTCCTTTCAGCCGTTGGGCCTGCTGTTCGTCAAGCGGTTTGATTAATCCCGCCCACAGCCGCTTGTTGGCCCGGTCAACCACGCGAGCCACCAGCCGCTCCAACACAGTCGCGCCCGGCAGCAACACTTTATGCTGCACCAGCCAGGCCGTGGCAAAGTCAAAAAGCACCAGATGTTTTTCAGCCGTTAGCCAGGCGCGGGCGTATAATTTCCGGATTAAGAAGAAGGGCTTCTGGCTCTGAAAGAAATCTTCATAGCCGTACTGTTGGCGGATAAACTGGCGATGACGCGACTCTGTTTTACTCTCAGCATACGATTCCCAGCCAGTGGTGTCGACAATGCCTAATTGGTGTGCCAAGTTATTAACAATGATAGCTGGCGTTGCGGTTAAATCGCCGAGGAAGGTACCCAGAAAACGGGCGGTACACAATTGCAAGGCGAAACCCAGCCTGGTGTGGTCTTCACGCCAGGCTGAAAGAATAGCCAAGTCGGCATCGTCCAGATGGAAATGCTGCGCCAGTTGCGTGGGCGAAGGTTCTCCGACATAATGGCCATATTGAGCAATTTGCTCAGGGGTTAAGAATTGAACAGGCATGATTCTCTCCTTAAATATGCGGTTTATAAAATTGCTCTACATTATTGAGAGAATCTTGGTTATCACAAGAAAAGGCGCAAGTTGAGCCGCTGTCTTCTCTGGTTGGCCAAGGTAGCACTGTGTCGTCAATTTTACCGTTATCACAGGAATAATCGTGATAGAGCCAGAAAACACGCTGGAGATTTGGATAGAGCAATTCCTGACAGACTTGCGCAATGCCAACCGATCGCCGCATACTTGTCGGGCTTACGCCACTGATCTAGGTCGGCTGGCTGCTTTTTACCATGGCCCAGCAGAAGCCATTTCTGTAAATACTCTGCGTGAGTTTCTCCAATCTTTTGCCCATTTGAAACCGGCCAGCCGTGCCCGGAAACAAGCAGCCTTGAACAGCTTCTTTACCTGGGCTTACCGACATGACCTGGTGTCGGCGAATCCAATGGCAAAAATAGAGTCCGTACAGCGCCCAACACGAAAAATCCGAGCGTTGCCCCGTGCCCAAGTAGAGAAAATCCTCAATGTGATACCTACCAACCAATTGAGGGATAGTTTGTTCTTCCGTTTACTATTTGAAACAGGATTACGGGTGGGTGAGGCATTAGGGCTGTATGTGGAAGACCTCGATTTAACGCTGGATGATGAGCATATGACCGTTTTAGGAAAAGGGGGAAAACGCCGTACTGTTTTGCTGGATGATCCTAAGTTGGTTGTTCAATTACGTTCCTATCTCAAGCAAACCGGCTACCAACATGGCCCACTGTTTAGGGCACGGAAGAACGGGCAGGGTGGGCCACTACGTTACCAATCAATGCAGCAACGCTGGCAAAACTATTGTGAAGAGAGCGGTATCAAATGCACTTTGCATCAGTTGCGCCATTCTCACGCTACCGAATTAGTCAATGATGGTGTCAGTCTGGCAACTATCCGCAAACGGTTGGGGCATAAAAACATTCAGACGACCCTTCGTTATGCTGAACAATCTGATGAAACAGCTGATGCAGAATTGCGGGCCTGGCGCCGGAAAAAGGAGAGCTTATCTCGATGAGCAATGACAAAGTTGCCTGGCGAGGTACAGTCGTCGGTGTGCAACCTCGCATTCGGTTAACGCGCTCTTTTGATGAACGATACCATACTTATTTGGGCTATATGCTGCGCCTTCAGGGGCAGATTGGTGATGAGCAAGGCGAGTTTCTGGTTGGTATTGGCAAAGCGGCCCAGGCGAAACACCAGTTCAGGGTTGGTGACAAAGTTCGCGGCCGTTCAGCGCCGGTCATTAAACCCAAACTGGAGCCGGTTGGCTACTACAAAACATCCGGCCTAAAGGTTGTCCGGCGAACAGCAGAAGGCGAACAGACACCGCCGCCCTGGCATGGCTTACCGTCGGAGTTGGAGGTCTATCGTGAGCGTGGTCATCGTCGACTTAGCGCTCACACCTATAAGGCCAAGTGCTTA
The DNA here is from genome assembly GCA_963169155.1 of Chloroflexota bacterium. Lineage (GTDB taxonomy): Bacteria > Chloroflexota > Anaerolineae > Promineifilales > Promineifilaceae > Leptofilum. The sequence continues at coordinate 2,231 of CAUJGI010000745.1, read as the reverse complement.
TCTTGCATTTGGGGATGCCAGATGGCTGTGGAGATGATTATTGACCATTGGAATCCGCAGCAGAAACGGTACCGCTCGGAGACATTTTGCTATGGACCCAAGTCTTGCTCATTCTACAAAGCCGGCCCCATACGCAAGGTACCAGGTCGCACGGGAATGGTCTGGGAAGAAGAAGATTGGGTAGATGAAGATGCGACATCCCACCGCACCATGGATGAGTAAGCTACATTTTCCTGTTTGATGACTCGAGAAGGAGCAATCGCCTATGACTGTGACCCATACTAACAGAAGAGGCAAAATCTATTACCTGCATCAAGGAACGACCAAAGCCGGCAATCCCAAATGCTTCTTTGCCCTGCGTGACGAAGGCAATCTGGTAGACACCGTTCCTCCCGGATATGAGATTTACGAGAATCCCAATGCCCAGGTGTTCCTCCGTACAATACGACCCAAAATCATTACGGACGAGGAAGTGGCTATCGTTAATGCCGGCATGGAGCAGCATTGTCGTCTGGAACGTTTCATCATCGATGTAAAAAAGAACGCTATCATCATTTACACGCCAGACCAGGATGTTGACTTACTGGCCGATACGCTAGACTTTTTGCCGGGCACGAAAAGCACCAGGGTAAAAGCAGTGATGGAAACCGTTCTGTCCTATTCGCCAATGCTCCAGTTTGTTTTGACCGACAAGAAGCAACGCCTGTTTGAAGCGTGGCGTTATTGTTTTCTCGGCTCGATTGATGATTGGATAGCCATTAGCAACCCTCAAGAGCTACCAAAGTTGGTCAAAACCTATGTGAAACACCTGGGTGAAGAATCGTTTTTCGAATTGTATTGAAGCCGCTCCTCCGGTGATAACCCCCTACTACCTGGCTATGCTCCATTTTTAATCTCTGTTTTCGCTCTGTATATGTCCAATTTTTGTTCCGATCCTAGTGGAAAGTACTAATAGGGATAATGAGAATGAGATACAGGAACTTGCGCGACAGTTAATCCGAGAGCATGGCCTTTCTCATCATGAGGAGTAATAAACGCTTGATGACTTGGCTCCTTAATTCCGATGACTCATTCTGTATTATTGGGATAAAGGGTCCTGTCGTGCAACGGCAATTAGATTTACCCATCGTCGAGAATTAGAAATACCCATAATGCTCACTTATCTGCGCTTTTGTATATCTAAAAAGCTTATGATAATGCTGTTTAACAACAGCTATTGACAAATGACATAACTTGACATAATATAAAAGCATGGACGCGCAAAGTACGGCTCTCATTCCCCAGGACGATTGGTACGCCATCATTGATCTCGTGACGCAAAGCGTGGACAGCCCACATAGCAAGCGGGCTTACAGCCGCGCCCTCATTGATTTCCTGGATTGGTACGATGAGAACGGCCGTCCCGGCTTCACCAAAGCGACGATTAACGCCTACCGCGAGGAGATGCTACAATCTGGGAAAAGCCGCAGTAGCATCAATCAGGCATTGTCGGCCATCCGCAAGCTGGCGGCCGAGGCCGCTGACAACGGCCTGGTTCCCCCCACCCTTGCCTACGGTGTTGAGCGCGTCAAAGGCGTGAAGCAGGAAGGCGTGCGCGCCGGCAACTGGCTGACGAAGGAAGAGGCGGAGCAGCTGATTAACACGCCGGTTAATCGTTGGCGACAGGAAGAGATTCCGCTACTGAAGGCCATCCGCGACCAGGCTATTCTAGCGGTAATGATTGGCACTGGCTTGCGTCGGTCCGAAGTGGCCGGGCTGACCTGGGAGATGATCCAGCAGCGAGACGGCCGTTGGGCCATCATTGACCTGGTGGGCAAGCGCGGCCGGGTGCGCTCGGTGGGCATCCCGCCGTGGGTGAAGGTGGCGCTGGATAGATGGGGGCAGACGGCGGGGCAGCGGGACGGCCGTATCTTTTTGGCGTTGAATAAAGATGGCAGCCTGGCCGGATCGGTCAGGACGAAAGGCGGCCATCGCACCGACGGCAATGTGACGCCGCAGGCCATCTACAATGTGGTCAAGGAACACGTGCTGGCCGCGGGTTATTATAATAGGAAAGGAGAAGCGGCCCTTGCTGCCCACGACCTGCGGCGGACGGCGGCGGCGCTGGCGCTAAAGGGCGGTGCCGACCTGCGGCAGATCCAGCAGATGTTGGGCCACGCCAGCATCACAACGACGGAGCGCTACCTGGAGCCGATGCGCAGTTTGCAGGTAACGGCCGGGGATTTCATCCA
>CAUJGI010000744.1 GCA_963169155.1 Chloroflexota bacterium | reverse complement strand
GACTGAAGGATATTGATCTGAAGCTGGACCTGCCCGAGCAAAGCACCCAGCTGATGCTAGATGCCAATCTATGGCGGCGCGTGCTGGATAATTTGCTTTCCAATGCGGTTAAGTTTTCTCCGACGGGTGGCTGTGTTACCATGCGCGTGCGGTATGAGCCTGGTCAATCGTCTACCAGCAATGGCAACAAACCGCGCCTGAACTTGCAGGTGGTTGATGAAGGACCGGGCATTGCCCCGGAGCACTACGAGACGATTTTTGACAAGTTCCAGATTGTGGCCACCGGGCGGCGTGATGTGAAGCAGGTGGGCCTGGGGCTGGCCTTTTGCAAGATGGTGGTCGAGGCGCACAACGGCCGTATCTCTGTCGCGGCCAATTCACCACGAGGTTCGGTGTTTACAGTGGAATTGTAACGCGGCTGGGGAAACGGCCGTTCCTCCAGCACCGACAAGCAGTTGATACAACCGCATTTGTTATCGTCAAAATTCCCCATTTCTCTCGGGGAGCTGACTGCGATTAGGCCATTTTGCCCAGTACAAGATGACCATGCTTTTTCATAGAGTTTCAACTGGTGATCCTCTAAAATAGAGCCAACTTTAATGCAGTAAGCTTCTGTTTCAAGGAGTCACTTATGTCTCAAGTTCGGGTAGATTCAACCAGAACTGGTCAACTTCGCGTTATTATTGCCGATGACATTCTGGCAACCCGGCACAGCACGAGCCTGATGCTAAATTTGCTGCCTGAAACCGAGCTTGTAGGGACTGCAACCAATGGGGCCGAAGCCATTCAGCTTGTGCAGCAGCTCCGACCAGAATTGCTCATTATGGACGTGAACATGCCCAAAATGGATGGGATTTCTGCTTTGGTAGAGATTCGGCAGTTGTGTCCAGAAGTGAAATGTTTATTGATTTCCAGCGAGCGGGATGAAGTGGTTCTGTCTAAGGCTAAAAAGGCGGGCGCTTTCCACTTTTTGGTTAAGCCATTTACCTCCGAAGAACTGATAGAAGTTGTTACCCGGGTCATTCAGTCTAGAGAAAATCGAATATCCCGGCCAGTAACCGGGCAGCTCCGCGATCGGCGAGATGTTCATTTGCGCCAGCTGGCGGCCACCTACGCCAAATCTCACCGTACAGACGACGAAGCGCTGGCCGTATTTGAAGAATTGGCCGACAACCCCTATTGTGACGAATATTGGCTCAAGTCTCTGGCGATGATTTACGTGATTCGCTTGAAGTGGAGTAAACTTAAGGAGCTGGCTGCCCGTTTGGAAGAGCAAGCCTGATTTTATCGGCAGCTGATTGGCAAACACCTTGCAGGCATATAGCTGCCGTCATTAAAACAGTGGAGCCTTGGGTTCCATTCTCAGTTGGGAAGGGACAATGAGAAGAAAAGTTGTGTTGAGCATCACGTGGGGGGTGTTGTTCTTGCTGACAACCGCCTGTTCGGTTCTTGATGAGGAACCCCTGCCAACCTTAGTTCCCGTTATTCAGCTGCCAGAAGAGACGGCCACAGCAACGGCCGTAAGCGCCACCCCCCAAACTGAAGACTCGGCCGTTCCTCCCACCTTCACGCCACCCGCCGCCGAACCAGCCCCCACCGAAACAGCCGTGCCACCACAAACCATCGACAACCGTGGTGCTGTGGTGTACATCAACAGTGCAGGCGAAGGGTTGTATCTGACCCGCCCAGATGGCTCGGCTGAGACCCAACATTACGCCCTGGAAGACGTGACAAGCCTGCTGCCAGCCTCCTTTAACGGGCAGCGAATTGGGCTTGTGCAGGACGGTCGGCTGATGGTGGCTCGAACAGATGGTTCTGGCATGGGGGAGATAACGGCCGTTGCCAACCCCTCGTGGCTCGTCTGGTCCCCAACTGCTGACCAATTTGCCCTGATCGATAACGGCGACCTGGTGGTAATCCAGGCGGACAGCGGCACGGCCAACCGATTGGTGACTGGAATGCAGCTGGCCAATATTCCCGGCAGTGTGGTTTGGTCACCCGACGGCCGTTGGCTGCTCTTCACCTGCGGCGCACAGGCCACCGACCTTTGCCAGGTTACGGCTGACGGCAGCGAGGCGGTGGTAAACCTCACCAACAATAGCGCCGACTCGCTTGCCTGGTACCGGGAACCACGCTGGTCGCCGGATGGCAGCCTGATCTCCTACATTTCGCCCGACGTGGACAAAAATTTGCAGCTTTATGTGATGAACGCTGATGGCAGCGGGGCGCGACAGCTAACCGTGGGCAGCGGCCAGACCAGCCTGCACCAATGGTCGCCCGACGGACAGCGCCTGGTCTATGCCCTATTTGCCGATAACACCTGGCGCGCTCGGGTGGTGAATGTGGATGGCACCAATGATATGGAGCTGTCGGCGGGGCTGCCGCCATTGGGTGCGGTTGTGCCGCAGTGGGATGCGCAGGGAGCACAGGTTAGCCTGTTGTATACCACGGACGCGGCCGTGGATGCGGTATCGATTGCCCTGGTAGCGGTGGACGGAACGGCCGTTACCCCCCTCACCGACAACGGCTGGCAGCTCACCTGGTCGCCCGATGGCCAGCAGGTAGCCTACATTGCTGCCGATGGCCAGATTTATCTCCATGCCGCCAGCGGCGGCGATAATCCGCGAATCATTACCTGTGAGGGCGGTTGCAAATCGTTTGCCTGGCTGCCGTAGCGTATGTCATCTGTGCGCTCAGTGCCTCAGACTGGTCCAGAAAATAAAAAACGTGATGCCCTTTTGGAGCATCACGTTTTTTGATCCAGTTATTGTCCTTCGCAAGACGTCGGGTTTTTCTATGGAATGACCAACTCCTGACCAGGGAAAATAGTGTTTTCTGTTAAGCCATTGGCCGACTTGAGAGCGGACATGGAGACGTTGTGCTGCAACGAGACAGACAGTAGAGTATCCCCGCGACGGACTTCGTAACGGCCGTTTGCCACTACATCGGGTGCTGCTTCTGGGGTTGGCGTAGCTGCTGGAGCCGCTGCTTCACTCTCAATGGGGGCCGCCAGAGTCGGGGCCAATGCGGCATCCACGTAGGACGATGTGTACAGGTAAATATCCATCCCCAGCACATCGGTTGGCGTTTGCTGGTTAATCGTCACATTGGTCAGCACAAAGCCGGGCAGCTGCGTTTCGCGCACATCGGCCAGAAAATCTAGCAGTTGGGGCAGTGGGCCTGAAATATCAACCCTAAACTGCCGAATGCCGTAAAGGGGCTCTTCCGTGGTAGAGGGGGTTGATTGAACTTGCAGCCCGGCAACCGTTACACCGTTTTGCTCGGCGTATTGGTAGAGGTTGTCTAGAATTTGGGCTTCTTTCGCATCGGCTACCAGGAAGCTGCTGGCCGTTTCCACCAGGCGGGTAGGGGCGCTTTGGATTTGGGCGCGCAGCGTGTCGATGTTGGTACTGCTGGATTCGGCCGCTTGCGTCACTTGCAGCTCGGCGGCGGCTACCTGGGGCAGCAGTTCGCTGCGCATTTGCCATTGGGGCAGGATGGATGTTATCGAGAAGGCCAGATAGCCGAGGATGATCACCACAATCAAAAAGGCGCCCAGGGCAGTGACGAGATTATTGCGCAGGTTTTCTATTAAATCAGTTATGGCGTTCATGGTGTTGGTGGCAGGCTCTCTTTAAGCTCGACGATGATGACAAAGGCAACTTCACTTTGGTACAACAGCCGTTTTGCTGCGGGAATGGCGGCGGGGTTGTGTGTTTGGGTGGTGGAACGGCCGTCTTGCACCGAAAAACCGCTCAAGGAAGCCACGTCTTGATTGAGACTGGAAACAGGATTTACTTGCAGCGTTACCGTAATCGTGCGGCTGCACAAATCGGCCCAGCCAAACGTGACGCCCCCTTCATAGGATCCGGGGCTTAATCCGGCAATGTTCACGGAAACGGCCGCTGTCGACGGTGTGGTGTTGGTGATGGGATTTACGTTAATCCAGCTGTCTTCAATGCGGGTGGTCCAGGTTACCAGATTGGTGCTGGTGAGCGTCAGGTTCTGTGCGGGTGGGTTGGCCCCCCCGCTGGTTACCGGGCCAAAGTTGAGCTGGTTGGCGCTGAAGCTCAGTTCTGGTACTTCACGCACCTCAATGTTGTACGTCTTGCTTGGGCCAAACTGGCCGGCAATGTTGGTAAAAGTGGCAATCGGGTTGGCGTCTACTGGGGCGGCAAAACAAACGGCCGAAGCCAAATTGCCCGACCCCGGCAGCGCATAATCATCGCTTTCCCACGTTTGCCCATTCATTGTGACGGTGAGTAACGTATCGACGCCGGGGGCCAGATTGCTGCTGAAGATTTGATAGTGACGGCCGTTTTTCACCGGAAACGTTACCCGATCCACGTCATTGGCCGGATCAAAGGTGTGGGTCTGCACCCCACCGACCCCAATGAGGCTGGGAACCGTGTTGTTTGGCTCGTACTGGTCACCGGGCAACGGCGTGGCGGTGGGCGTCCGGGTGGGGGTATTGCTCGGTGTGGGCGTGATTGTTGGCGTGTGGGTTGGGCTGGGTGTAGGCGTCAGCGTGGGTGTCCCGGTAGGGGACGGTGTCACGGTGCTTTGTGGAGTGCCTGTGCTGGTTGGCACCAGCTCGTTGACCACCACCTGGTAACTCATCTCGGTGCCATACTGGCCCCGATTGCGAATCAGCACGCGGATGTCCATGTCGCTGCCGCCAGATTGAAAAGAAACGGCCGAACCCAGAGTGCCCGGTTTGCCGTCATCGTTGATAATGGTGGTATCGCCAATGGTCACCTCGATAACGGTATCTACACCGGGCGCCAGGCTTTGCGTGGTAACTTCATAGTAGCGGTTGGCTTTTGCCAGAAACACCACCAGATCGACATCACCGTCAGGATAGAAAGTGTGATCCTGAATTTGACCCAGAAAGATGGGGCTGGGTGTGTTATTGTCCGGCTCGAAGGCATCACGTCCGTCTGGGGTAAGTGTGGGCGTTGGGGAACCACCGGTGCCGCTGCCTGAACCGCTGGGCGTGCTTGTGCTGCCCGTGCCGCTGCCTGAACCGCTGCCAGAGCCTCCACTCGAACCGCCGCCTGAGCTACCACTTCCACCGCCGCTGCCGCCAGCTGCGCCAGGGGTTGTTGTGCCGCTAATCACGGCTGTGCTGGTAATGAGTGGCGTAGCGGTAAACAGGGGGCCTTCAATTTGAGTGATTGACTGAATTTCTACGCTGTTGAACAGCCCAGATTCTTCCAGGGCGCGCGCATAGGCGACAACCTGCGACTGGTCCATCGCTTTACCCACAATGGTGAGGCGGCGAACATCCTGGGTGATGTCGGTGAGAAGCATTTGCGATTGGTCGTAGCTGCCTAGCGTTTGCATGGCTGGCTGCCAATCGATGTGGCTGGCAATCAAGGTAGGGTAAACGGCCGCAATCGCATCCACTTCACCGTTTGCTGCGGCCGCCTGTTCCATCAATAACTGTAGCTCTGGTGGAGGAGTGCCCTGTGCGGCTAATTCACCCTGAAGTGGTTCCAATTCAGTTTGCAGGCGAGAAACATCGGTTCGTAAAGTGTTAAAAACCAGGAAAAGGGGGACAAAGAGAATGGCCAGCCCAATGACGATGAGCCAAAGAACCAGACCTCTTCGAGAAGAGCCAACTTCTTCGTTCTCTTCCGGGTCTTCGAACTCGTTTTCTTCTAAGTACAACCTCGCCTCCGAATGTGTAGCTGCGATGATTTTGGGGCTACGATGATGGCTCACGCGTTATTTGGGACTTTATGTTATGCTATCATGCAGTGACTCGTTTGCCAAGTAGCCCATTGGTTCATATTATGTATATCTTTCTGACAAGTGTGCTGGATTTTTTCTCTGGTAAAGTGGGGGGAAACGGCCGAATAAACGTCTTAAGGGTTGGTTCGTTTTTAACTTGGCGAGATTGGCCCAATCTCTAAGATTGGGCCAATCTGTAAACCAAAGTTATTGCTGAACGAGCCCTAAGAAAACAGGGAAAGCAGCCAGGGGATCGGATTCACCAGCAGGGCCACAATGGCACCCAGGCACAAAAAGGGGCCGTAGGGGATGTGGGTTTTGCGTTCCCAGCCGCGCACAAACAGCAGGAAAACGGCCGTGCCGCCACCCATCAAAGCGCCAGCCAGTAAGGCCCAAAAAACGTAGGGTAGGCCAAACGTCACCCCTAAAAAGGTGGCCAGCTTCACATCCCCGCCGCCCAGGCCACCCGGCGATAGCATGGCTACCAGCATAAACATGACAAAGATCACCAAACCACCCAGCAGGGCAGACCAGCTGGCCTGGGTGATGGGCCAAAACTGGTAGAGCAGGATGGCCGCCATGGCGGGTAGGATCAGCACATTCAGGATCAGCTGGTATTTCAGATCGATAACTGCCAGGAGGATGAGAAATCCAGTAAGCCCGGCCAGAAAGAAGAAGCTGCTGGTAAATTGAAGACGGTGGTAGAGATAGGTGTAGAGAACGGCCGTACCCACCATCACCACCAGCAGCGGTGCCTTGCCAGCATGCTCAGGGGCAGTTGCCACGGCGCGTGAAGCATCGCGGCTTCTGCCCAACTGAGCAGGCAGCCAGTCGCTGAGCCAGCCTATGAGCCAGCCCACCGCCAGGCCAAAAAAGGAAGCAAGTAGCAGCGGCATATCAATTCTTGGCGGCATGATTGGTGTTGATCTGCTCCTGCAGTTCCTGGGAGACAGACCGAATGTTGGTCAGTAGATCGTTTGCGGTGATTACCCGCAAATGGTCGCGTAGGGCCTGCACGTAGGGATCTACTATCGAATCGGCCGAAAAGAGGGCGGCCAGTGCATTTCCTTCTTTAGGTTCCTCTGCGGCAGATCCTTCTTGTTTGGATTCGGTTGACTCATCGGGAGATATCTCATCAATATCCAGTGAGTCGGTGCTTTCGCCGACGAGTAAGAATCCTTTCTGATCATCGGCAATGGGTGTTTCGCTCGCGGGAGGATTTTGCTCGGCGTCAGGTGGCCGAGCGGGGCCTGCCTTTTTTGAGGCTGCGGCTTCACCTGTGGTTTTGTCGGGAACGGCCGTCTTCTTATTCTTTGCCTCAAGGATGCGCTGTTCTGCTGAAGACTCTTTGGCCGCTCGTCGAACTTGGAAACGGCCGCGCAAAACCAGAAAAACGCTTAACAATCCGGCAATGACCAGGATGGCCAATCCGCCAGCCAGGCTCCAGACCAGAATTGGTTGGTTGATGAGTAGATCGGTAATGGAACTTCCAGCAGCGTCAGACATCGTTATACCTTAAACAGCGACCATATTGGCCACCGCTGGTGGCACAAAAACCAGGGCAACTCCAGACAAAATCAACAAAGCAGCCAGATACAGTGTGGCTTTGATTAAATGCTCACCATCTGTAACGGCCACAGCATAGGCGTTAATGAAGGCCAGAGCGATAACCATGCCAATAGCCACCGGCTCCAAAAAACCGATGTCTGGCGAGCCAAAGCTGGGCAGGGGCATGGTAGTCTGATCAAGCGCCTCTGAGGCAGCCGCCATAGACTCATCAATGATTTTGGAGAAGTTGCGAATGACTTCCAAAATAACAATCATCATTACTGCCAGCACGCCGTGCATGACAATTGTGAGGGAGGTAAAGGTGGAAGAAACAACCAGCCGCTTGGAACGCAGGGTGTTGGTCATGGCGGCGTATTCGGCGGCAAAAAGCCCCACCGTATCGGCTGCCCCACCCAGGCCGATGGCATCATTAAAGATGACGGTGGTTTCGGCAATTAAGCGGCTGCCTGTTTCTTCAGAAAACTTTTGCCAGCAAAGGGTTGGTTCAATAGAGGCGCGCATGCGGGCGCGCAGCCGCTTGAGGTCAGCATTGATGGTGGGGAAGGAGCTGAGATCCAGCCGGTCGAGTGATTCCCCGATAGTGGTGCCGGTGGCCGTGGCGTAGGTGCCCAGCGACCGCAAAAAAGAACCGATTTCCATATCTTTTCTGGCGGCTTCGCGCCCGGCCCACATGCTGGTGATACCGGCCGGTAATAACAAAACACCAGCGACAATGAGAGCATATCCCAAGTCGAGCACAAACATGCCCAACGGAATGGCGATAACTACAGCGGCGGCACCGCCAAACGTGGTTAAGGTGCGAGCCATGCGCTGGAGCTTAGGTCCGCTACCGCCTTCGGCAAAAAGAGCGCGCTTTTCGGCGGGGGCCGCCCGCGACAAAACCCAGGCGCCGCCTGCGGCCGTCAGCACCCCTACCACCACCAGCACGCCGACCATTGAAGAATCGATGGGGTAGATGAGAACCGAAATGAGGTTGACGATGATGATCAGCGCCGAGGCGATGATGAGCGAGGCATAGCCGTCGGTCCACTTTTTCAGCGATTCCAGGTCGCGTTCGTACTCCTTTTCATAGGCGAGGGTCTGGATTCCGGCTTCTTCAGCCAGGAATTTGGCTTCTGGCTGGCCCGATCTGAGGGAATCGGCCATGCGCAGCAGCAGACTTTTCATGACTTCCGACTTTACTTTTTCACCCACAATTTTGCAGGATTCGGAGTAGTCGTAGCCCAGCCGTTGGGA
>CAUJGI010000743.1 GCA_963169155.1 Chloroflexota bacterium | reverse complement strand
AGAGGGAATTAATGACCGAACACGAAAGCAAAGCCCACATTTTAGCCACCGCCCTGGCCGTTTTTGCCGAAAAAGGGTTCGCCAAAGCCAGCATGAACGACGTGGTGCGGGCCAGCGGCCTGAGCAAGGGTGGCGTCTACTGGCACTTCAAAAGCAAAGATGAGCTGATTGCCGCCATCTTTGACCACTTTTTTGTGGAGCAGCTGACGCTGTTGGATGGGATGCTGGCGGGGGACGGAACGGCCGTCACCAAACTCATCCAGCTGGCGGCCATGACCGGCCAAAGTGTGGCGGCGATGGCCAGCCAGTTCCCCACCCCAATGGAGTTTTATGCCCTGGCTTCTCGCGAAGCTGGCCTGCAAACGCTGCTGCAATCCCATTTTCAAAATTATGAAAGTAAAATTGCTGCCCTGGTAGCCCAGGGCAGCGCCAACGGTGAGTTCCGCGCCGTAGACAGCCATGCTACCGCCAAAACAATCATCGCTCTTTTTGAGGGCGTGCTGCTCATTTGGGCCATCGCGCCGGAGATGATTGATTTGGAGACACAGGTGGCAACGGCCGTTCAGCTCCTCCTGCAAGGATTACAAACCTCATGACCTTACTTCTTTTTGCCCCCGTCACCTGGAACATCGCCGAGACGAGCCGCATGGTTGAAATTGCCAAAGTGTGCCGCGACCAGCATGGGTTTGAGTGCCACTTCATGGGCTATGGCGGCGACTTTGTCCGTCTCATCACCGAGGCGGGCTTTGCCTTCCACCCCCAACAGCCCCAGCTGACGCCGCAGCGCATTCAGGAGCTGTGGAAGGCCGATCGGGGCGAGCGCGGCGGCAAGATGTTCACCCGGCAAGAGCTGATTGCCCGCACCGCAAGCGAGCTGGCGCTGATCGCCGAGCTGCAACCAGCAGCAGTTGTCATGGGCTTCACCCTCAGCATGTACGTCTCGGCGCGGGTGGCCAAAGTGCCGCTGGTCGTGGTCTGCCCGCTGGCGTTTACGCGCCCTTTCTTCGAGGCGGGGCTGGGTACCTGGCCAGCCCAATACAACGTTGGCCCGCTGCGGCTGCTGCCCGGCGCGTGGAAAGATCGCTTTTTGAACTGGGCAGGACCGAGGCTGACGTTGTGGACACGGCCGTTTAACCAAGCCGCCGCCCATTTTGGCCTCCCCCCATTTAAATACACCGTGGATCTATTTGAGGGTGACCAGACGCTGGTCACCCACATCCCTGAACTCACCGGGCTGCACCAGCTGCCGCGTAACTGGCAGTACGTCGGCCCCATCTTTGCCCGGCTGGAGGGTGAAGTCCCCACTGAGATTGCGCAGCTGCCCCGCGACAAGCCGCTGATCTACTTTGCCATGGGCAGCAGCGCCAACCAGGATGTACTGGTACACATCATGCAGCTGCTGGGCGAACTGCCGTACACAGTCATTGCCCCCATCAAGGCTCATTTGCGCGGGATGGAAGCGGCCGTTCCCGCCAACATCCACACCTTCGACTGGCTGCCCGCCCACAAAGTGAACCCACTGGCCGAAGTGGCCGTCATTCACGGCGGCGAGGGCACGGTGCAAACTGCCTGCGCCTCTGGCACACCGTTTGTGGGCATTGGCCTCCAGCCAGAGCAGGATTGGAACATTGAATTTATGGCGCGGCAGGGAACGGCCGTACGCCTGCCCAAATACGGTGTCACCCGCGCTCAGCTGCATCAAGCCATCGAGCATTTGCGACTGGACCCCCAGGTGCGCCAGCGCGCCCAAGAAATTCAGGCGCTCATGGCCGACTGGCCTGGCGCACAGAACACCGCCACCTTTTTGGCCCAGCGGTATGCATCAGCAAAAACAGCAAACCGCCAAAAACGCGAAGAACAAGAAAAAACGCCGCGCCCTCTGCGATAATAAAAGAGACGAAATCATGAACCAGATAGAACGTAAACCGGTCACCGGTCTTAAAAAATTTTTCTTCCGTGCCCCGCTTTTCCTCTACCGGATGGGCTTGGGCGGCCTGCTAGGGCAGCGCTTTTTGCTGCTGAACCACACCGGGCGCAAAAGCGGCCAACCGCGTCAAACAGTCCTGGAAGTCGTCAACCACGACAAAACAAACGACACCTACTTTATCGCCTCTGGTTTTGGCAAAAAGTCGGACTGGTATTTGAATATTTTGACCCAACCCAAAGTAGAAATTCAGGTAGGCTGGCGCAAAATGGCGGTAACGGCCGTTCCCCTCACCCCAGAACAATCCGGCGAAGCGATGGCCGATTACGCCCGCCGCCACCCCACCGCCGCCAAAAACCTGGGCAAACTCATCGGCTACGACATCTCCACCGAAGCGGAATATCGCGCCGTCGGCCGTGACTCAATTCCCTTCATCGCCTTAAAGCCAAGATGATCCCAGGCACTAAAAATCCACAGATTGCACTTACACAGATTTTTCTCTGCGTTCTCCGCGCTCTCCGCGGAATAATCACATTGGCAAACTAAAAAACGGTCTTATTCAGGCATCAGGCCTGGTTGGCAGAACGCCACCAGCGATAATACGTACTGCGCAGTTCATCCCGCGACGGCAGCGGGAAGTAAATCAAACCTTCCTCATTGCCCAGGTAAATACCAGATTTAATCATCCGGTACGGATACTCAACTGTCTCAACACGGTTCACAATTTTTGAGTGAATCTCCTTGCTGCGAACCTCCAACAAACATTCGCGCAGGTGGTTGATGTAGGCATAAGGCAGATCGCGAATGGCACCGTGTTCGGGGTCTTCGGCCAGTTCACCCAGCTCCAGATCAACAAAACAAATCGCCGGGAAATGCACCAGACTGTCCGGATTATGGGTCAGGAACTGGTAATACCGCTCCGGGCTTAAGGTGCTAACCACCAGCGGGTGAACGGGAGCAATTTCCTGGTACATTTTTAACCCAGTTGTTTCGTTGGGGATGTGTCTACTCGGCTCGATACCCAGCACTTCACCGTAGGCGGTTACCAGGTAAATTTTTTGCATCACGTCGGTGGGCACATGTTCCAGCACGCGGTAGGTGGAGATATAAACAGAGCGTTTGGGTCTTCCGTTAGGATGGGGCACGCAGCGCTCAATCCCATCGTCAATCTTAAAGAATTCGTGCCGAAAAGTGGGGGCCAGTTCAACAAACATGGCCTGGCCATGCAATTTTTTGTGGGAACCAACGGCGTAATAAGTGCCAAATTCTTCAGGTGGCAGCATGGAGGCGATGAGGGCTTCAGGGATGAGGGAAAGGTACAAATGAACGGTCATAAGGTTACAAACTTCCTTTTCTAAAAAGGTGACTGCAAATCACACAAAGGCCGTTAAGGGTCGATCTTTCCTGTAATTTGCCTAACACAAGCTGGGTCCTATCTTCCTTTTTTTAGCCAAATCACAGTAGTAACAATAGGCGGTTTGTGAGGGTGATTATTGTCATGTATTGGTAACGGTGGAGGGAACAGTGAATGAATAGCCAATTGTAATCGATAAATCGTCAATTGTTAATGGCGCAAGCGGGCAAAGTGGGTGCGGGCCTGCGTCAGATCGATGGGCAGCAGGTAGTGACCCTGGAACTGGACCTGCTGGGTAAACAGCGTCAGAGGCAGTCTATTGGTCAGCAGCACCACCACCCTATGTTCTCCCCGCAGCGCGCTGCGTTTGGGCACGGCGTAGGCGGCCAGGGCGAGTACCCCCGCCGTGGTGCCATCCTTAGCCGCAAACCGATCAAAGTAGAGCAGGCGCAGCGGCCAATCGGCAGGAACGGTTTCCATTTTTTGCTGCATAAGAGCGCTCACCTCGGCCGAAATGAAACGGCCGCTGCCAACCTGGGCCATCAGCTGAGCATAATCCCGGGCGGTACCTTGGGGCATCAGCTGCACGGCCGTTTCCTGAAAAGCCCACATTTCCGCCCCCGAAATCGTCTGACTGGTCAGGCTGCCCATAAAATCCAGCTGCGCCTGCCGCCAACGGACATCGTTTGTGTACAGGTCGATCAGGCGGTCCAGGTCGCTGAAGTCACCATTAGCCACGTTGGCCTGCACCGCCTGCACCCACACCAGCGAAAACGGTTCTTCGTGGTTAAAAACAGCCAGGGCATAACCCAGGGTGTAGTGGATGGCCGTGTGGTGCGGCAGGTGGGTTTGGGTAACGGCCGTTACCCGCTCCAGCCCCACCTGCTCCAGCAAATAATCAGTGGCCGCATTGCCGCTAAAGTGCATCATGATGGTGGCCAGATCGTCGAGGGTGACGACGGCCGTTTGGTCCACAGCAAAACCCAGTTCATCCGCCGCCAGCCCCACACTGCGCAGTCCCGCCACATGCGCCCCGCCGTCGCTGCCCGGCAGGTAAAAGCGCTCCCACGCGGCCACGGACACCGCTTCGTTGGGGTCCAGCTCCCCATTCACCACCATTTCGGCATAGGCGGCCAGCACGGCCGTTTTCATCACCGAGGCCACCACCAGCGGCGTATCGGCGTTGTGGAACAGGGCCGAACCATCCTCTACCAGATTGCCATTTTCATCGAAGGTGTAGGTGACAACGGCCGTATCCTCTGGATGGGCCACAATAAAGTCAGTCATCGCCCGCTGTACCCGGTTTACCTGCCAGAAGAGGGTGGCAACGGCCGTTGCCCCCAGCAAAACAACAATTCCCACAATCCACAGAACCATCCGCTTCCTCCGCACTTTTGTGGCCATCTTTCCCTCCAAAATAGTAATAACAATTCATCCGGCTTGCTGTGCCACCCGCTTTACGAAAGAAGCCTGCCAAACCGCTCACGAAACGCGCTGTTTTATCTCCTCAGTCCTGGTTTCTGCCTCTTGCCATGCGACGTTTGAATCATTACAATCTTTTTCGACCAGTCATCCATTTTTCACGCTTTGAGGAAAGCCCATGACCGCCCAGGATTTGCGCGAGACCATTAACCAACGGTTCAGCTTAAGTGATATTCGCACGCTTTGTTTTGATTTAGGTATTGGGTATGAAGAATTGGGTGGCGGCCCTAAATCGGACGTCATCACGGCGCTCATTACTTACTGCAAACAAAACAATCGTCTGAATGATTTGCAGCGTTACTTAGAAAACTGAAAAGCCCTGATTTCCCCGGCCGCGCGGTTGACAGTGGCGCAGAAAACGTTAAGCTTCCAGCTGTGATGACTGGCTGC
>CAUJGI010000742.1 GCA_963169155.1 Chloroflexota bacterium | reverse complement strand
TTCGAACCGGCTCTTAGGCGAAAAACGCTACATTGGCAATGGTTCCAAGGATGTGTTGACGCTGTTTGCCCGCACCGACGACGGCGCGCACGTGGCCCGGATAGTGGAGAAGTGCATGGAGGGGTTGGAAGTCGGCCGTTCTTACCCCACCATGGGCTTAAAGGCTAACGATTTACGCCACCTGAAATTTAACGACATACGCGTGCCGCCGCAGAATGTGCTGGGACAGGAAGGCGATGGCTTCAAGATTGCCGTGGAAGTGCTGAACAACGGCCGTCTCTCTCTCGGTGCTGGTTCGATTGGTTCGGTGAAAAAGCTGCTGGATTTGGCCCTCAACCACACCCTGGAGCGCGAACAGTTTGGACGGCCGTTGGCCGAATTTGGCCTGGTTGAAGACAAGATTGGCTGGGCCTCGTCGTACCTCTATGGCCTCCAGTCGATGGCCTACCTGAGCACGGGGCTGGTAGACGCAGGCATGCCCGACTACGCCCTGGAATCGGCCATCGTCAAGGTGGCGGGCACCGATTTCCTCTGGCAGGCGGCCAACCGCATGTTCCAGCTGGCGGGCGGCGCGGCTTACATCACCGATCAGCCGTACGAAAAGATTCTGCGCGACATTCGCATCTTTCCCATTTTTGAAGGGGCCAACGACGTGCTGCGTGTTTTTATCGCCCTCTCCGGCCTTAAGCCGCTGGCCAACGAGCTGTCGGATTTGCAGGCGATTGATCTTTCGCAGCCAATTCGCAGCCTGGGCGTGCTGGCCGACTACGTAGAAAACCGCATCCGCCGCGAAATCCAGCCCGATCGACTGAACCAGATCCACGCCGACCTGAAACCGCTGGCCGATCCGGTCACTGACCAGGTGAAGCGTCTGCGCCACATTGGCGAGCGGCTGCTGCGCCAGCACGGCAAGGCAATCCAGGAAGAGCAGCGCCAGCTCAAGCGGTTGGCCCACGCCGCCATCGACATTTATGCCCAGGTGGCCACCATCTCCCGCGTCAATGACGTGCTGGAGCGGGACCTGAATGGCCATCCATCTGAAGAGCCGTACATTGCCGAGACGTTTTGCGCCCGGGCGGCGCGGCGGGTTCAGCGCTGCCTGGACCAGATTGAAGACAACGATGACGAGCGCATGCACCGCATTGCTCGCGCTGTCTACCTGCGCCGCGGCTACGCGCATTCAATCTGAGGTCACAGCTGAATCTGACCGAAAGCCAAATGTATCGCACGTATACCCATTTTGTATGCCATTGTGGATGTTGACGGCCGTTTCCCCTGTTATCTTCAAAAGAACTCAATCCATGTGATGTGACCGGGAGCCAAAGAAGCTGCCTGGCGCTACCCTAAAAGAGGTGACCTGATGAGTGAAAATATCCGTCGTGAAGCGGCCAAAAGTGCCGCAGGGCACGAAGAACTCCAGCGAGAAGGCATAGAAAGTACGGCCGCTATTGCTGGCCATCCTATCCACCCCATGCTCATTCCCTTTCCCATCGCCTTTTTAACCGGCGCATTGGCCACAGACATCGTCTTTTGGGCCACCGCCGCGGCGTTTTGGGCACGAATGTCCTTGTGGCTGCTCGTGGCTGGTTTGGTCATGGGCGGCGTTGCGGCTTCTGTGGGGCTGATCGATTTTTTCACCATTGAGCGGGCCCGTGCCCACACAGCGGGCTGGCTGCACCTGGGCAGCAACGCGGCTGTCCTGGTGCTGGCCCTGGTGAACGTGCTGATCCGCTGGAACGATCCTACTGATGCCGTGCTGCCCACCGGGTTGATCCTTTCCGTGGTGACGGCGGTGCTGCTGACCGTGGGCGGTTGGTACGGCGGCGAGCTGGCCTACCGGCACAAGATTGGTGTTATTGATTGACCACGTAAAAGCTTGACTGACCACCAGTGACAATTTTGAATAGGCCGGATCTTCGGCGACTGCTGCGTGCGCTGAGCGTGCAGAGGCAGCCAGGCTGAAACATCCTGCCAGGGAGACAATGTAATGCAAGACCAACAGTTACAGAACAAGAAAGTTGCCATTCTCGTTGAAAATGGCTTTGAACAGGAAGAATTGACCCGCCCTCGCCAGGCGCTGCACGCGGCTGGTGCCAAAACCCATATCGTTTCCCCCGCCGGGAAAAAGGTGAAAGGGTGGGACCATGTGAAGTGGGGTGATGAGTTTGACGTTGATGCACCGCTGGCAGAAGCTGATCCGGCCCAGTACGATGCGCTTTTACTGCCCGGCGGCGTGATGAACCCGGACAAACTGCGCCGCAACAAGCAGGCACAGAGCTTTGTGCGCCACTTCTTCGACGAGGGCAAACCAGTAGCGGCCATTTGCCACGCGCCCTGGACGCTTATCGATGCTGACGTGGCGCACGGACGCCGCCTCACGTCTTACCATACCCTGCAAACCGACCTGAAAAATGCCGGGGCGGAGTGGGTTGATGAAGCGGTGGTGGTAGACGATGGTCTGGTAACCAGCCGCAACCCGGATGACATCCCAGCCTTTAATGAGAAGATGATTCAAGAGTTTGCTAAGGAAGAACATGAGCGTGTGTAACGAGCGCAAAGGTGTGAGCGGCGCAACGGCCGTTTCCCCACTGCGTCAGGTAGAAGGCAAAATGTCAACCGATAAAAATATGATGAAAAGCGATACCGATATTTTGTCAGCATACACCGTTCGTCATTCGGTGCAGGTGCCAAAATCTGTAGAAGAGACATTCGGCCTGTTTGTGGACACCCTGGATGAATGGTGGCCCGCTGCTTATACTTGGTCACAAGATGTACTGCAAGAAATGGTAATTGAGCCAGAGGTAAACGGCCGTTGCTATGAGCGTGGCCTTCACGGCTTTACCTGTGACTGGGGTCGGGTGCTGATTTGGCAACCGCCGCATCACCTCCAGTTCACTTGGCAAATCAGCCCGCGCCGCGAACCGGTGCCGAACCCCGCTAAAGCCAGCGAAGTGGACATCCATTTTGAGGCGGACGGTCCTAACCAGACGCAGGTGGTGCTGGAGCACCGTCACTTTGACCGCCACGGCGAGGGCAGCGAAAAGTACCAGGAGATGATGGACTCGCCCCAAGGCTGGCCCTATATTTTGCGGCAGTTTGAAACGGCCGTTTCCTGAGTGCGCCTATGCCAGATACCCAAAAAACCGAGAAACTGGCCCAACTGGCGTGCCAGCTGGAAGAGCTCACCAACTCACCCCTGTATGAATTCCGCCAGGAAAACAATTATCATGCCGTTTTTGGGGAAGGTGATGCCGCTGCCAAAGTGCTGTTTATTGGCGAAGCCCCCGGCAAGCAGGAAGCAATAAAGGGACGGCCGTTTGTCGGTGCATCGGGCCGGACGCTGGATGAGATGTTGGCCGCCATTGGCCTGGCGCGAAAAGACGTGTACATCACCAATGTGGTAAAGGATCGTCCGCCCAACAATCGCGATCCCCGGCCAGAGGAAATTGACCTGTATACACCGTTCCTGACCCAGCAACTTGCCATCATTCAACCGCGCGTCATTGCCACATTGGGTCGTTTTGCCATGGAGTTTGTCCTGGCCCGGTTTGGCCTGACGGAACCCGGCCAAAAGATTAGCCAGATGCACGGCCGTCCCCTGGAAGCGGAAGCAGAATACGGCCGTGTCACCATCGTGCCGCTTTACCACCCCGCCGTGGCCCTCTATAACCGCGACCAGCGGCAGACGCTGGAAGACGATTTCCAGGTTTTGAAGCAGTACATGTAGCCAGACCACCCAATGCTTGATCCAACTTAAGCCACCAACCGGTAGATCTTTGTCTTGCCTGCTGCCTATGGTATGATGAAGCCGAATTATCCTTAAACGGTGGAGAGCCAATTTTCCCGTTTTCCTTTCTCTAGTGAAGGCTTCGGCTATGGACGATCTCATACTGGCCATCGACCTCGGTACTTCAGGTCCCAAAGTTGCCCTCGTCACGCCGCAAGGGCACGTGATGGCGTGCGAAATTGGCGAAACCGGCGTTACCCTGCTGCCCGGCGGCGGTGCGGAGCAAAACCCCGACGATTGGTGGCAGGCGATCAAAAGCACCACACAGCGGCTGCTGGCCAACAGCGCTGTTGCGCCGGAAAAAATTACGGCCGTTGGCTGCACAGCCCAATGGTCGGGTACGGTGGCGGTGGCTAAAAACGGCCGTCCCCTCATGAACGCCATCATCTGGATGGACTCGCGGGGCGCGCCCTACGTGCACCAAATCACCAACGGCCCCATCAAGCTGGAGGGGTATGGTGTCAACAAGATGCTGCCCTGGCTGCGGCTCACCGGCGGCCTCCCGGTGCGCTCCGGCAAAGATCCCATCGCCCACATCCTCTTCATCAAACACAACTTTCCCGACATTTACCACCAGACCTACAAATTCCTGGAGCCAAAAGATTACCTCAACCTGAAGCTCACCGGGAAGTTTGCCGCCTCGTTTGATTCCATCACCTTGCACTGGCTCACCGACAACCGGGACATCCACCATGTGCACTACAACGACCGCCTCATCCACTTTTCCACCATCGACCGGGACAAGCTGCCTGAATTAAAGCAGGCGGTGGACGTGCTGGGTCCGCTGACGCGCCCGGCGGCGCAAGATCTGGGGCTACTGCCCGGCATTCCCGTGGTGATGGGCACGCCCGATTTGCAGTCGGCGGCGCTGGGCTCCGGGGCGCTGCGCGACTTCCAGCCCCATCTTTACGTGGGCACTTCGTCCTGGCTGACCTGCCACGTGCCGTACAAAAAGACCGACATTTTTCACAACATGGCTTCGCTGCCGTCGGCGATTCCCGGTAAATATTTCATCGCCAACGAGCAGGAAACGGCCGGTGCCTGTCTCTCCTTTTTGCGCGACAACATCCTTTACCCCGACGACGCCCTGGCCCGCGAAACGCATATTCCCAACGTCTACCCCGTCTTTGACCAGATGGTGGCGCAGGTTCCGGCGGGCAGCGGCCGTCTCATCTTCACCCCCTGGCTGCACGGCGAACGCACCCCGGTGGAAGACCGGCACGTGCGCGGCGGCTTCCACAACGTGTCGCTGTCGGCGACACGCTCGCATTTTATCCGCGCCGTGTTTGAGGGGGTGGCGTACAATTCACGCTGGCTGCTGGGGCACCTGGAAAAGTTCATCGGGCGGCGGCTGGACGATATTCATTTTATTGGCGGTGGGGCCAACTCCAACATCTGGTGCCAGATTTATGCCGACGTGCTGAACCGGCGCATCAAGCAGGTGCAGGACCCGGTGCAGGCCAATGCGCGCGGGGTGGGGTTGTTAACGGCCGTTGCCCTCGGCCTATCCACATTCGATACCATTGGCGACGGCGTGCCCATCGCCCACACCTACGAACCAAACCCGGCCCACCGCCAGCTGTACGACCAGCTGTTTGCCGAATATTTGCACATCTATAAACAAAACAAGCGCATTTACGCGCGATTGAATGCATAACAGACCCCCACCCTAACCCTCCCCCTGGGAGGGGGAGGGAATCTGGCTCCCTCTCCCTCTGAGGGAGAGGGCTGGGGTGAGGGTGGGGGTAAAGGACCAAACATGGGAATCAAAGAACTTGTAGGCAAGTTAAACAAGCGCATCATGCCCACGGTGGAGAAGGGGCTTAAAGCGATTCCGCCGATCAACCGGCGCATCGAGGCGCAGTACGATGAGATGATGGCCGGGCTGGAC
>CAUJGI010000741.1 GCA_963169155.1 Chloroflexota bacterium | reverse complement strand
CGCATCGAGCAGATTGTCGTCGGCGGGCGACTGCTTGGCTTTATCGCCGCCGACCATCGAAAGGCGCTTGCTCCAGCCGCCGCAGCCGACGATACGGCCGTTCACCTCCGCCACAAAATAGGTGCTATCCTGAATCAGCTGCGTGTCCACACCATAGGCATAAAACAGCGCGCTGGCAATCTGCTGTGGCGTGTAGTCGGGGGCATTGAGCTGCTGCACTGCTTCGGTAACCAGATCGTTGAGGATGGGCAAATCGGCCATAACGGCCCGACGAATGATAAAAGGTGTCATACGAATTCTCCTGCTGCCAGTGTTTTAGGGTTGTACTTGTTGTGAAGCTTAAGGGGAAACGGCCGTTGCCACAGCCAGCCCAGGGAAGGTTCTGCGCATCACCAACGACAGCCTGAATCTCCCGCCAAAAGTGAGGGACAACAAAAAAGCGCGGTAGCTGATTCCCGCGCTTTGTAAAAGATGTTGGCCTGGTTAAGCCGTGCTTTACTTTTTCCAGACGATGGGCACAGTTGCCATAAATTTGGTGCCGCTTTCAGGGGAAGATTGAAACTGGACTTTGCCGTGTAGATAATTTTCAGCCAGCAGCTTCATGCTGTAGGTGCCCAACCCCCGATCCTGCCCTTTGGTGGAAAATGAGCGTTGAAATACTTGCAGCTGAACATGATGGGGCATGGCTGCTGGGTTGTGGACCGAAATGCGCACCTGATCATAGGTGCATTCACAGTTTAACGTCACTGCCTCACCGGGCTTGCTTGCTTCCAGCGCATTTTTGAGCATGTTGGCCACCACCCGCCCCAAAAGGGTTCTATCGGTCTGGATGAGGAGGTCTTCTGCCTGGGGATCTAAGCGTAGGAAACGGCCGTTGGCCACCCCGTGCTGTTGATAAACACCGATCAAATCCACTAAAAATGGCACCGTCTCCAAAAGCTGTGGCTCAACGGTCAAATCCCCCTGTTCGGCTGCCGAAATTTGGCTCTGGGCCTTGATCTCGTCAATCAGCTGCAAAGATGCCTGCTTCAGCAGCGCCTGCACTTCTTCCAGCGGCATCAGGGTCAGATCGCCGTGCGCTTCCAGCATTTCTGCCAGACCTTGAATAGCGCCTGCCGTATTGGTAATATCGTGAAAAAATACCCGCTCCAAAATGCGCCGTCTCTTTTCACTGCTGATGTCCACAATGGCAAACAAGGTAAATTCTTCATCCTCAAAATTGAGCGGCGTTGCCCACACCCTCAGGTCAAGCGCCTCAAGAGCGTCATCTTTGTTGACACTGATGCGGCATTCGTTTAGCGCCTTTTTCCCTTTTTGCGCCTGGGTAATGGCTTGTGCAGCCCCACAAACGGCACAAAATTCGGAAGTACCGCAGCCGCCTTCCATGGTGAAGGCATGCGCGCACCGCAACGCTTCACCCAGGCGTAGGCCGAGAATTGTTTCTGGCTGGGGCAGTTTAAGAAAGTCAAGGAAGTTCTGGTTAACGTAAACGATTTGTCGGTTGCTGTTTAAGATGACAACACATTCCAGAATCCCGCTTAGCAGGGGATCCATCAGGGCAAACTCGTTAAAAAATTCGTTTTGCTGGGCGATGGTTTGCCGACCGTCTCTTTCTGCTGATGCATAAAAAGTGTGCATTTTGAGAACCATACCTTTCTGCCTGACCGTGTAGCAGCGGGAATCAATCGAGCATTTCTAAGTGACTTTTATAAATTCAGGACTTACGCAGTCGCTCCGGCCGGTCTCCTGACCGTGTCGGCTCGGTGGCACGGCGGGACGCCGACCACAGCCCGAAATTTGCGTAAGTCCTAAAATTATCTGCTGGAAAGGGAAAAGGTGTATATGCACATAGTCCTGTTTGCCTGAGGAAAACCAGGCAAAAATGGGTGCTTACGGAACGGCCGCTTCATATTCCGCATAGCTTTTTAGCACAACGTCAGCAGGCAGTGCATTGCGGAAGGTAATGGCCAGCCCGTGGTACGGGTACGTGGGCTCACCCTCCACAACGATAAAGTGCAAGTGCGGGTACCCGGCCAGGCCAGAGCGCCCCGAAATCCCCAGCACGTCGCCCTGTGCCACTTCGTCACCGACTTCGACCTCAATGCCGTCTTTAGGCGAGTGGTAATAAAGCGCATAAGTGCCATCACCCTGATCGACGACGACGTAGTTGCCTGCACCTGTGCCACCCCCGCTGCTGGGTTGATCTTCCACCACTTTGTACACAGTTCCGGCACGAACGGCCGTAAACGGCGTGCCCACCGGCATGTCAAAATCAAAAGCGTACTGGTCTGGCTCCCCGGCCCGGTGGTAAGAACTGGAGCAGTTGGTCAGGCCGGTGTCGTATTTCTCCCCGGCAGGAAAGGGCAGTATGTACGGTGATTCAGCCGGATCTGGGTAAATCTGCCCGTCGCAGCCCGCAATGGGTTCGGCGGTGGAACTGCTGGTGGCCTGACTGCACCCCACTACCAGCAACATTATCAGTAATCCAAACATGCCCAGGCATAAAACTGATTTTTTCATGTGCCTCACGGTCCTTACACACAATCTATTGGTTAAAAAATGGCTCGTGGCGCATTTTACAGGGTGGACCGCATACCGCCAATTTCAACTGAGTGTGGCCATGGCTCGACGGTATTTTTCCAGACGGCCGTAATCCTTTTCGGTTGGCGCTGGGATGCGCGAGATGTCGCTGTTGTCGCACACCCCCCCCCTTCTGCATTGAGATGGGCAAACAATAAACGATTCCATTTGTTATGGCAATTGTTGGCGGCAAAGCTTCATTCGCCATTGCTGATATGCCCTGGGCGGGGTATGATCCGCATCCATGACTGACATGACGCAGCGCGAGCCAAACAGCCCCATTGTGTTCGGCGTGGCCGGGGGCACCGCATCGGGCAAAACAACCGTAGCCAGAACAATTTTAGAAGCCGTTGGCGCAGCGAAAGTAGCTTACATGCCGCACGATGCGTACTATCGCGACCAACCCCAGCTTTCTTTGGCCGAGCGTTCCCAGCTCAATTACGATCATCCCAATTCACTGGAAACCAGGTTGATGGTGAAGCAGATCGAGCAGCTGCTCAAGGGCAAACCGGTGCACGTGCCCGTTTACGACTTCACCACCCACCGCCGCACCGACCAGACGGTGCTGGTGGAGCCTGCCCCCATTATTTTGGTGGATGGCATTCTGATTTTCACCAAGCGGCGGCTGCGCGAGCTGATGGATATTAAGGTGTATGTAGACACCGACGCCGATGTGCGCTTTATCCGCCGTTTACAGCGCGATATGGATGAACGCGGCCGTTCCCTGCCCTCCGTGGTGACGCAGTATCTGGAGACAGTGCGCCCCATGCACCTGAAGTTTGTGGAGCCCAGCAAGCGTTTTGCCGACGTCATCATTCCCAACGGCGGCATGAACCGGGTGGCTATCGAGATGGTTGTGTCGCGATTGCACGCCCTGCTGCCGGAAAGCCAGCCCCAAGAGTAAACCTACCCAAACAACGATGAACTTGTCATTCGGAGCGCAGCGAAGAATCCCGCAAGGATCCCCTCGCAGGCGATTTGACGTGCCCACTGTTTCCCAGATTATCGGGCGGGCGAGATGCTTCGGGGACCTTGGCCTGACATGCAAAAACTATTGTGCCAGGTGTCGGTAGTAGGAAAGGGTAGAAGCGGCCGTTTCCTCCCAAGAAAACCTGCCTGCCTGCACCAAACCCCGCTGCGCCAGCTCATCCAGTTTTGCGGTGTCCGGCAACAGCGCCAGCAGCGTTTGGGCCATCGCCTGGCTGTCG
>CAUJGI010000740.1 GCA_963169155.1 Chloroflexota bacterium | reverse complement strand
GCAATCAGCTCCAGGCGAGAATCCTCGCCGGCAAAGCCGCTGTGCATCAACATCCGGCCGCTGTCGGCGGTCCACTGCCAGTAAATCGGGCCACCAACCGTGAGCAGGCGGCTGTCGGCGGAGCCATCGGCCTGCACCAGGTGCAGGGCCATGCCGTCCGGGTGGCTGGCCAAGAAACTCACCTGGCGGCTGTTGGGCGACCAGTACAGATAAAACGGCCCGTCGCGCTGGTCGGCGTACAGCGGCAGGGGCGCGGCTTCGGTCTGGCTGTCGTCGAGCACAAAAATGCCCGCGCCTGTCCTGTCGGCACCCACGGCGGCGACAAAACGGCCGTCGGGCGACCAGGCCGGGAATTGGAAGCGCTGCTGGGCATCGGTGAGCAGCCGTTCCTCGCTGCCATCCGGGGCCAGCGACACCAGCTGCCCGTCGCTATTGACAAACACGATCCGGTTCACGCCTTCGTCGGGGGGCAAGTTGGTAGCGGCCGGTTCGATGGTAACCGGGAGGATGGCTTCGGCGGTGGATTCCTGGGAGGGAACGGCCGTTGCCTCCACCAGTTGATCCGGCTCAATCGGCTCCGGCTGCTCGCGAACGAAAAAATACCAGATCGCCCCGCTGGCTGAGGTGCCAATCAGGGCCAATATCACCAAAACCGTGAAGGCAATGCGGCAGCCACTCGGCCGTTTTGGGCTTTCCGACATAATTACCACAGGTCCGTTACCAGGATCATACTCGTTCATCGGCTACCTCATCACGTTTCCAGGGGTCGGAAACCCCCACCCCGCACATCTTCCACCGGCGTCAGGATAAAAAATGCCTGGGGATCGGTTTTGTACACAATCCGCTTCAGGAGCGACTTTTGGCGCGCTTCCAGAGCACACATCAAAATGCCGTGCTCCTGGCCCGTATACATGCCCTTGGCATTGATCAGCGTCACGCCTCGCCCCAGTTCTTTCATCACCGCTTTACTCACTTCCTCAATTTTGTCAGAAATGATGTAGGCCAGCTGTTTGCGCGTGTCGAACCGGGCCAGGCGAGGCAAATCCGTCTCGAACGTTTCCCAGGCAAAACGCCGCATGCGCTCTAAGAAGCTGCTCCAGCGCGACGAGGGTTCTGAAAGCACTTCGCCTTGAGATTCGCGCAGCGTGGCGGTAAAAATTCCCAAGAAAATCAGACCACCGTTGAAAATAAAGCCAACTGCCAACACCAACCAGCCAGGAAATGGCCCCAACTGGGATCGCTCCACAAATTCTGCCAGACTGGTGACCGGCACGGGGTGCGTATAAATCTTGCCCACCCAGCTGCCCGCTAAAAGGAGGAAGATCGGCGCATAATTGCGCCGGTAGCGCCGCCCCAAAGCTTCCAGCAAACCGATGGGAAATCGCGGATTGTTCAGGCTGTCGGTGATTTTGTCGGCCCAATCGGCATGGGGCATAAAGGGTGGCGAGAGCAGCCCGGTGAAGAAGTTTTTCTCGATGACGCGCACGCGATAAGTCCACAGCTCATAGTAGCGGTAGCGCCGGGCTTCGATGAACAAGAAAAGCAGTACAAACAGCGAATCAATTAACAGAACGGAGGCCGTGTTAAACGGATCGCTAAAAACAAAGGTAAGCGCCGCCCCGGTGGTAATCACGGCCCAGTTGGTGGTGGCATCCAACCGCAGTCGCCAGGCGTTAGAGCGAGACATTTCACCGCGATAAAAATGGATCATCGCGTTGGTAAAGTTGCCACTGTCCAAATGCTGCCCGGCGAACTCCCAAACGTGCTCCAGATCGGTATTGGGCGGGGGGTAAGCAAAATCGGTTGTTGGGTCGTCAGGTGTTTTTGCCATAGTTTCCTTTTATTTATCTTAGCGTACCGGGGTACCAGCGGTGGGGATTTTTAATCCAATGCCAACCTAAAACAGAAAATGATACGGGGTTGTTACGGCCGTTCATGATAAAATTCCCAGCCATGAAACAACAAACCATTCAATCTCCACAATCGCAGCAGCTGCCCGAGGATGTCCGTTCGCCGTTCATCCGACGGGCAGGTACCATTCTGGCCTTTTCGTATCCCGTACTGGCCATTTCCACCGGCTTTCGCGCCGTTTACCAGTTGTTCCTCAGAGAGGACATTGTTAACACCACGGGGCCATTGCTCAGCGCCGTGGCGGCGTTTTGCTACCTCACGGCCACCATCGGGTTTGCCTACCGGCGGCGTTGGGCCTGGTGGCTTTCAGTTCTAATACTGGGCTTTGAGTCGTTGATGACCCTCATTGTGGGTACGCTAAGCATTGTCAATCCCGACCTGATCGGCAGCACGGTGTGGCGCTGGTTCGGCATCGATTACGGCTTCTTCCCCCTGATTCAACCGCTGCTGGGCCTTGCCTGGCTGTTCCATCGGGAAACACTGCAATCGTACGGCATTCGTCTGGGCAGCGCCTCGCCAAACAGCAAAGAGGCTTCTGGCTAACGGTGGATGCCATGCTCGGCGTGAATAAAGCGCCGGGTGCCAGTTTCTGAGCGGATCAACAGGGAGTAGGTAGAGGCATAGCTGCCCCAAAACTGCATGGCGCGCAGCAGGGCGCTGTCGGTAATGCTGGTGGCGGCAAAAAAGATCTGCTTGCTGCTCACCAACTCGGCACAGGTCATGATGCGGCTTTCGTCGAGCCCTGCCCGCTGAATATTTTCTCGCTCAACGGCGTTTTGCGGGCGCAGCCTTGCCAGCATAGCACCGCCAGACGCCTTCACGGCGCAGGCCGCCAGCACGCCCTGCGATACCCCCCCAATGCCCATCAACACATCCACGCTGGTGTCGGCCGTAGCGGCGATGAGCGCCCCTTCGGCGTCCCCTTCGTCGCGCAGCAGAACGCGCGCCCCACACTGCCGGATTTCGTTAATCAGGTCCTGGTTGCGCGGCCGGTCCAGCACGATGACTGAGAGATCACGCACGGATTTTTTCTTTTGGCGGGCAATGAGGGCCAGCGTCCAGGCCGCGGGGGCGTCCAGGCACTGGGGCACCAGGGCGGCGGCAGCGTTGCGGTCTACCACAATCTTGTCCATGTAGACGGCCGGGGCCAGCGACCATATGGTGCCGCGCGGGGCTATGCCCACCACCGAGATGGCACCCGGTTTGCCGCGGATGAGCAAATTGGTACCGTCGATGGGATCAACCACCACATCCACTTCCGGGCCGTTGCCGCTGCCTACGGTTTGTCCGGTACACAGGGGCGAGTTTTCCCCCAATCGGCTTTCTTCACCGATGACGATACGGCCGTTCATCTCCAACGCATTCAGGGCATCGGCCATGGCCCGGGTAGCGGCCCGGTGCGCGCTGGCAAAATCCCCCGAGCCAACCCAATACCCGGCCGCCAGCGCCGTCGTCTCCGTCACCCGCACCAAATCCAGCCCAATGTTCCGCGATAACTGCTCGTCAAATTTCTCGTTCATCGTTTGTTCTCGTACTGGGAGAGAAGGGGGTGAAAAGTGAAAAGTAAAAAGTGATAAGTTATTCGGAGACTTTTCACTTTTCGCTTACCACTCCTCCGTTCCCTCTCTCAAAATTCCATTGCTTCCAGCAGACCGGCTGCGCCCCAGGCCAACATGCCGCCCTGCAAAACCTGCACATTCATGCAGCCGATGTGCTGCAACGCGGCGGCGGCGCGGCGGCTGCGACGGCCGCTGCGACACACCAGCACGATTTGCCGGTCATTTGGCAGCTTCATCTCGCTAGACAAAATCTGCGGCAGCGGTACCAGCTGCGCCTCAACAATGTGCCCCTGGCTAAATTCTCGCGGCTCTCGCACATCAACAATGTAAGGCAGGCTGCTGCCATTGCTGCCAGGTGCCGGATGCAGCCAGGTCCACAATTCCTTTGGCTCAATTTGCATAATGCGGCTTGTATCTATTTCATCAAACAGCGGAATGTCGGCCAGGGCATTGCGCTTGGGCAAATTCTGGCACTCGCGGAAGGCACGAATCGGGCATTCATAAATACAGACGGCTGGGTCCAACTGCTGGTAAAACAGCTTCCCGATCGCTTCATCCTCATCCAAAATGTGATCCGCACCCAAAAACGAATCAAAAGCCGATGAGTACATCATCTGCTGCACGCGGTAGTTGGTACCCACCATAAACACATCGCCGCCACGCTCGCGGTAAGAACGCACCAGGCTTTCCAGCATGTGAATGCCGCTAAAATCGCAGGTGTTCACATGATCCAGCCGCAGCAGCAAAAAGCGCTGGTCGGGGTGGGCGTCGGCGTGGTTGGTGATGAATTCTTCGACATAGTTCACTGCGCCAAAGTACAAATCACCGTACACCTCGATGATGGCCATTTGGGGGCATGGCGCTTTGTCGGGCTGGTAGGTGAAATGGCTAAAGGTTTCGTCGGGCAGCACCGCCTGGATACGCGGGGTGCTGGTACGCCAGATGAATAGGCCCAACGACAGCAAGATGCCTACCAGCACGGCAAATTCGATTTCCAGAAAAAGAGTGCCGATGAGGGTGCTGACCATGATGGCAGCGTCCCCCGGATGGCTGCGCCAGATGCGCCGAATTTCTTGACGGTCAATCATGCCATAGGCAGTGGCAATGAGTACACCGGAGAGGGCGGCAATGGGCAGGTAAGCGGCCAGGGGGGCCAGGGCAAACATGGCAATGAGCATAAAAATGCCGGAAAAAAAGGCGGCCATGGGGGTGCGGGCACCCGCTTTGAAGTTTACGGCCGCTCGCGAGAACGATCCCGCACCGGGGTAGCCCGAAAATAACCCCATAAAGATGTTGGCCATGCCCTGCCCGACAAACTCCTGGTTGCTGTCCAGCCGCTGGCCAGTTTGGGCGGCGATGGAACGGGCAATAGCGGCCGTTTCCACCAACCCAATCGCTCCCACCGCCAGCGCCCCGGCCGACAATCGGCTGATCAATTCCAGGTTGAACAAAGGCAGATCGGCCAGCGGGGGCAGCGTGGCGGGCAGCTGACCAATCACGGCCACATTTTGCTCATCCAGATTGAACAAGAAGACCACCAGCGACGCCAGAACCATTGCCAGCAAGGGTATGGGCAGCCGGGAATTGATGCGCCGCATGATGATGATAAACACCATCGTGCCAATGCCGATCACGGCCGTTGGCGTGTGCGTGTCGGCAAATTCGGTCACAACGTTGGTCACGGTGCCAACGGTGCCTGCCCCCCCAGGTGGCAGTCCAAAGAGGGGGTGCAGTTGCTTAATGGCAATCAGCACCCCGGCGCCGCTGGCAAAACCCACAATCACCGAGTGGGAGACAAAATTCACCAGCATGCCCAGGCGTACCAACCCCATGCCCAGCTGGAAGATGCCTACCATCACGGCCATCACCCCGGCAGCAATGGCATACTGCGATGTGCCGGGAATGATAACGGCCGTCAGCGAGCTGGCAATCAGTAGCGAGATGGCATTGGCCGGGCCGGTGTGCATCTGGTTGGAGCAGCCCCACATCGCGCCCACAATCGCACCGATGATAGCGGCATACAATCCCATTTGCGGTGGCAGTTCAGCCACCAGGGTAAAGGCGATGGACTGAGGCAGCAAAATAACGGCCACGGTCAGGCCAGCAATCAGGTCTGGACGTAAATTGGCGCGATCGTACGTGCGAAAAAGATCGATTGGTCTTTTGAGGTAGTGGACAGCTGGAGCGAAGGTTTGTTGTACGTTCACTCTGGCTCCCATCTTGGCAAACATGGAAGAGATCTCCTTCAAAATAGAGTCTGGCTGGCGGTGGTGGATAGCAACGGCCCTTTCGCTTTGGGCAATCTACCACACGGATTGTACGGTTTGTTCATGGGCTCCGGCTATGGTGCCTGCTCTTCATCTTTTAGCGAGGTATTGATTTTGGGGAGTGTACGCCGGGTGTAAACGGCCGTCAACCCAAATCGAGCACTTTTTACAGGACCCTTACACTACTGTTTCACCCAACAAGTACCACTGGATGCGCGCTCTGCGGCGAACCGGCAAAAGAAGGGTGCCGCCCGGTTAAAAAGGCGGCAGTTCGTGGGGGGCCACGGTGCCCGTGGGCAGGTTGTGAAAATCCAGCACGCGGTACGGATAAACATTGACGATGGTGGTTTCTTCAAACTGGGTCACGGTTGCCGTATCGCGCCGGTAGATGTGGATGTGGCCGTGCAGCATCAGCCTGGGCTTTACCCACTGCAGCAAATTGCGCATAATTTTGAAGCCGGTGTGGGGAATGTCTGTCCTGTCATGGATGCCGTAGGGGGGTGAATGGGTGACGAGGATGTCGAGGAAACGGCCGTATCTCAGCTTGTTTTTCAGCAGCATTGGCAGCAGCTGGGCCACCTGGTAACGCATTTCCGACTCGGTATACATAAACGGCGCATTAGGCCGGTAACGCATGGAGCCTTCCAGACCCGCCACCAGCAGCCCTTCGCGATTCACTACGCGGGCATGGATGTCATCGCCGCCCTGCACCTGCTCCAAAATGCGGCCCTCCACCGTGTACTGCGGCCCTTTATCGTGGTTGCCGCGCACGTACACCAACCGCCGGTCCAGCGCCGAGACCAAAAACTCCAGGTAATAAAACGGCAAGTCACCGCAGCCAATGATGAGATCAATGTCGGGATATTTGGCCCGCACATCCGTGCAGTACAGTTGATCCATTACCCGGTCGCTGACCGCCAAGATTTTCATGGGTCAGGCCATTCACGGTGTTGGTTGAGAGCCAGGTTAGCCAAAATAGCCGCTTCCAGGTCGATGCCGGTCACGCTGGCCAGCTGCAAGAGATACAGCGCTACATCGGCCAGTTCACCGGCCAGCGCTTCCGGGTCGGCGGCGTCGCTGCGCCATTGGAAATGCTCCAGCACTTCGGCGGCCTCAATAGCCAGCGAAGCTGCCAGGTTGCGTGGGGTTTGCGGTTTGGGTGAATCGGGGTCATACCAGCCCTTGCTGCCCACAAAAGCGTGCATCCGGGCTTCCAGTTCTTTCAGTTCCATCAGTTGTTGAGTGCAAATCCATTTCCGGCTCTTTAGGAATTCAAGAGGTTGACAACTCGTGAAACGTGAAACGTGATGCGTAACCAGAGGTGAATCACATTTCACGCATCACGTTTCACGCCAAACCACACGAAATCCTGAAGGCCTACTGTATTTAGGCGGCGGCAGACATATGCCGGATCAGGTCCAGGCATTTGCAGGAGTAACCCCATTCGTTGTCATACCAGGCCACCACCTTCACAAACGTGTCGGTGAGGGCAATACCGGCCTCGGCATCGAAAATGGAGGTGCGGGAGTCGCCCAGAAAGTCGGTGGAGACCACAGCGTCTTCCGTGTAACCCAAAATGCCAGCCAGCTCGCCTTCGGACGCAGCTTTCATGGCGGCTTTGATTTCAGCGTAGGTCGCCGGTTTTTCCAGGTTGACGGTGAGGTCAACCACAGAGACGTTGGGGGTAGGGACGCGGAAAGACATGCCGGTGAGACGGCCGTTCAATTCTGGAATCACCTTGCCCACGGCTTTCGCCGCGCCGGTGGAAGACGGGATGATATTCTGCGCCGCGCCGCGGCCGCCGCGCCAATCCTTGGCAGAAGGGCCATCAACCGTTTTCTGGGTGGCGGTAGTGGCATGAACGGTGGTCATCAGGCCATCTTTGATGCCAAAGTTGTCGTTGAGCACCTTGGCCAATGGGGCCAGACAGTTGGTGGTGCAGGAAGCGTTGGAAACGATGTCCTGGCCCGCGTACGTTTTGTGGTTCACGCCCATCACAAACATGGGGGTGGCGTCCTTCGACGGGGCAGACAGCACCACGCGCTTGGCACCCGCTTCGATGTGAGTGCGGGCCTTCTCGTCGGTGAGGAAGAGGCCAGTGGCTTCCAACACGTACTCGGCACCTACTTCATCCCACTTCAGATTTTTGGGGTCACGCTCGGCAGTCACGCGGATGGATTTGCCATTGACGATCAGGTTGCCATCTTTCACTTCGACAGTGCCGTTAAAACGGCCGTGAGTCGAATCATACTCCAGCATGTACGCAATGTAGTTCACGTCGATCAGGTCGTTAATACCGACAATTTCGATGTCATCTAGCTCTTGAGCACGACGAAAAACCAAACGGCCGATCCGGCCGAATCCGTTAATACCTACTTTAATTGTCATGGATTTCTCCTTTGGTGAATGTTGAACAAAACGAAAATTCTCTTGTAAACAGCAGAATCAGTGGTTGTAGCTTGAACTTTACCGCCGTTTACTATACTGCGTAATCCTGACGGCCGTTAACGCCAAATGTCATGACTAAGCACGTCAGGTATCACGATAGCAAACGCATTACAACTTGGGCCAGTTTTGCGCCGTCGTGCCGCCACGGTCGGGCCTCATCGACCAGATCGGCCGTCTGCATGCGCAGGTTTTCCGGCGGGGTGAGCGGCACGTAAATCGTGTGGCCGCCGCCCCGATCCGGGGGAATCGACAGGTTGTCGTTAGCAATGACCAGGTCCAGGCAGCCAGTGGGAATATGCTCAAAAAGGGTTGCTACATGATCCGCTACGGTGTAATTATCCGTCTCTCCGGGCTGTGTGGCAAGGTTACATATATAAATCTTAGGTGCGCGG
The DNA here is from genome assembly GCA_963169155.1 of Chloroflexota bacterium. Classification (GTDB taxonomy): domain Bacteria; phylum Chloroflexota; class Anaerolineae; order Promineifilales; family Promineifilaceae; genus Leptofilum. The sequence goes on along the minus strand of CAUJGI010000740.1, from coordinate 763 downwards.
GCGTGGCGCAGCGCTTCGGCCAGGTCTGGCACCAGCAAATTGGGCAGGATGCTGGTGTACAAACTGCCCGGCCCCATCACAATGAGATCGGCCTGAAAGATGGCTTGCAGGGCAGGCGGGTACGCCCGAACGTTTTCAGGTTGAAGGTAGACGTGCTGGATACGGCCGTTTACCTCCGGTATCGCACTTTCCCCCACCACCCGCTGCATGTCGCCGTTGGGCAGCCGCACGTCGGCTTCCAGGGTTACGTCCGCCAGCGTGGAGGGCAGCACCCGGCCATCCAGGGCCAGCACCCGCTCGGCGGCCAGCAGCGCCTCGTCGAAACTGCCGGTGATGCCGGTGAGCGCCGCCAGCAGCAAGTTGCCAAACGCGTGGCCTTGCAGTTCGGAACGGCCGTTTTCGCCCACCGCTGCGCCAAACCGGTATTGCAGCACCTGGGTCATCAACGCTTCATCACGCGCCAGGGCGGCCAGGTTGTTGCGGAAGTCGCCCGGCGGCAGCAAGCCAAACTCACGCCGTAAACGGCCGCTGCTGCCGCCATCATCCGCCACGGTAACGATGGCCGTGATGTTGCGCGTGTAGGCCGTCAGGCCGCGCAGCAGGCTGGGCATGCCCGTGCCGCCGCCAATGGCCACGATGTTGGGTCCGCGCCCCTTGCGGCTGAACTCGTAAATGCGGTCAGCTACGCTGCTGTCAGCCGCCTGGAAAGGAGCCATCAGGCTGTGCGCCATTTTGGCCACACCCCAGACCACCAGCAGCCCAC
>CAUJGI010000739.1 GCA_963169155.1 Chloroflexota bacterium | reverse complement strand
GCCCTTTCCTGGAGGCCACCGAGGCTGTCTTGCAGGGGGAAAAATCCGTAGAAGAAGCGTTGGTCCAGGCGCAAGCACAGGCCGAAACCGCCATTGCAGACTTTTTAGCTGAGCAAGAAAATGCCGAGCAAGAGCCGGTTGTCATCATAGTGCCTGAGGAAGAAATTGTGCCAGAAGGCGGCGTGCGTATCGTCTTTATGGCGGGCAGTGGACCGGGAGGCCTGCAGCCGTACCGCGATCTCGTCCCTATCTTCCAGCAAACCCATCCCGACATTGTGGTCGAGATGCAAACGCCGGACTTTGGCGGTGACCCCACCTACCTGCGGAGCGTGGCCGCCGACAGCGACTGCTTGCAATGGTTTGGCAGCGTCACCAACGAAGCCGACCGCGCGGCCGTTTTAAGCATGGAGCCCTTCCTGGACGCCGATCCCGATGTAGGCCCGGCAGATTTTTACCCTTCGGCCGTAGAGCAGTTTTCCTACCAGGGGCAGCTGTGGGCCATCCCGGCCGAAATGAACCTGACGGTGCTGTACTACAACAAGGCGCTCTTCGATGAAGCCGCTTTACCCTACCCCAGCACAGGCTGGACTACCGACGACTTTTTGGCAGCGGCCGTTGCCCTCACCCGTGGCGATGATCCTGCAACCAAGCAGTACGGCTACGTTCCCCAGGAATTTGAGCTGAACGAGATTACCATCTTCATGGAAAGGCTGAACGCACAATTGGTAAACGAAGCGATCGAGCCGCCGCAGCTGACTTTTACCCACCCCAGCGTTGTAGAAGCAATGCGCTGGCTCACCAGCCTGACCACCGAGTATGGCGTCAAACCGGTTTTTATCACCGACATCACCGGCAGCAGCACCTTTGCCGAAGAGCGGAACAACCTCATCGAAAACGGCCGTGCCGCCATGTGGGTCGACCAGGGTTTTGACTCATTCCCAGAATTGGACCTGAGCAGCCTGAACATCGGCATTGTGCCACTGCCCACTGGACCAGATGGAACGGCCGTCTCCACCAATTCCATCACCGGCTACTACATTTCGACCCAGACCGACCAGCGGCAGGCGTGTTGGGAATGGATCAAGTTCCTCACTGACCAGCCCATTGCCGCGGAATTTGGCAACACCATCCCGGCCAAAATCAGCGTGGCAGACTCAGACACCTACACCCAGGCCGTCGGCGCAGAGCTGGCCGCTGCCAACCGCGCTTCCGTGGCGGGCCTTACCGGCTCCTCCACCGAGCTGCAGCTGAGTGCCAGTGCCAGCTGGCTGAGCACTGGCTTCTTCTGGTGGCAGTCCTACGCCTATGACCAGATTGTGCAGAAGGGTGTACCGGTTGAAGAAGCGTTAGCAGACGTTCAGGCCAAAGCCGACAACTACCGTGAATGTATCATTGCCAACAATGCCCTGGAAGACCAAAACGGCCAAAGCCGCTGCCTGGGCCAGGTTGATGAGACGGTGCCGGACTTTTTTATTGAAACAGACGATGAGGAATGAAACGTGAAGCGTTCAACCCCTCAAGACCTGACAGGTTTGCGAGGCATACTTGACAGGCAATGACTCTGGTGAAAACCTTTCAGGTCTCACGGACTTTACTTATGGAACCAGTTATCCGCGTCGAAAACATCTCCAGACTGTATCACGTCGGCGGCCGGGCTGTACCCGCCCTGCAAGACGTATCGCTGACGGCGGCGGCCGGGCAGGTGGTGGCCCTGCGCGGCCGTTCCGGTTCGGGCAAAACGACGCTGCTCAACTGCATCGGCGGGCTGGACCGGCCCACCACCGGGCACATCTGGGTGGGCGACGACGAGGTGACTCAGCTGGCCGAAGCCCGGCTGGTGCAGCTGCGCCGCCAGCGCATCGGTTTTGTGTTCCAGTCACACGCCCTGCTGCCCACCTACTCCGCCCGGGAAAACGTGGATTTGATGCTGCGCCTGGCCAGCTTATCGCGCCAGGCAAGGCTGGCGCGCACCGAACAGGTGCTGCGCCTGGTGGGGCTGGGCAAATGGATGGATCATCGGCCGTTTGAGCTGTCTGGCGGGCAGCAGCAGCGGGTGGCCATTGCCCGAGCCATCGCCACCCGCCCCGCCATCATCCTGGCCGACGAACCCACCGGCGAACTGGACACCGCTACCGGCCAGCAAATCCTCCAACTCTTCCGCCACATCGCGGACGTGGAGGGCACCACCGTCTTAATTGCCACCCACGACCTGGCCGTCGATGCCTTTGCCAATGAGGTGGTGCATCTGCAAGACGGCCGTATTCTCACCACACTCCCCCACTAACGTCCACAAAACAGCCTTTTTGAAACGTGAAACGGGAAACGTGAGAAATCACGTTTCCCGTTTCACGCTTCCCGCCCACCTTAAAAGTTTGCGCCCTACTTCACATTATGTTGCCTTTGGTGTATACTGTGGCCTATTGTGGTTAAAAGTGGGGCATTGTGGTGCAAAATAGCATAAAATTCCTGAAAAGCTATGCTAAAATGGGGTAATCAGAACAATTGTTCTAATTTTACCGAGACTGACTTGTAATGTTTTTAGGCGAGTACACGCACACCATTGATGACAAAGGCCGGGTTACCATTCCGGCCAAGTTCCGCAACCTGCTGGCTGCCGGGTTAGTGGTGACGCGCGGCTTTGACCAGAACCTGATGCTGT
>CAUJGI010000738.1 GCA_963169155.1 Chloroflexota bacterium | reverse complement strand
AGCTGGTTTGGTTTTCTGCTGAGCGTGCGCCCAGAAGCGCCATTTAACCGCAACGAACTGGTGCAGTTCCTGGAGGCCAACCAGGTGGCGACCCGCCTGCTATTCAGTGGCAATATCACCCGCCAGCCAGCCTACCAAAATGTGAACTACCGGGTGGTGGGCGACCTCACGCAAACCGACCTGGTGATGAACCACACCTTCTGGATTGGCGTCTACCCCCGCATCACCCCCGAGATGATCGACTATGTTTTAACGGTTTTTGCCCGGTTTCTGGAAAGCGTGAAGGTGAAAAGGTGAAAAGATCTTTGAAAAACAAGATCAAGTATGAAGATAGTCCGATTGAAGATGTCCAAATTGTGGCTGATTTTTTGCCAGGTCCAGATCAGCTGGCTTTTAGAGAAGAAACGGTTAAGTTAACCACTGCGCCCAGCAAAAAAGAGCCGACTTTTGGGGATAAAGTTCAGGATGAGTCATAATGAAACCTTTATGCCCAAAGACATCTTCTGGAAGCCGCAAATTGCGCCCAAGCACGGAAGGAAATGATTTTCCTGAAAACGCCTTAATAAGTTACTCACTATCTTTGCAGTTTTCAACCTAACCAGAGAAAGTGTCATACCCGCGAAGGCGGGTATCCATCTTGTTTACTGGAGTGGATTCCCGCCTTCGCGGGGAACGACAAGCAAAAAATGCAAACATAGTGTTGCCCTCGGGCTGAGCAATGTCCGGGAAAACGAGGCGCACTAAGCCTCTTCGTCTTCATCGCTGTCTTCGCCAAATTTGTTGAGCTCCTCGGCCAGTTCCAGCAGGCGGGCCTGCACGGCCTGGTGCACGGTGCCGACTGGGTAGCTGCCGTCTTTTTGACGCTGGCCCGCCGGTGCCCCCATGAGCAGCTCAATCCCTTCGTCCAACGTTTTGATCGGCCAGATGTGGAACTTGCCCTCGGCGACGGCCGTTACCACCCGCTCGTGCAGCATGAGATTTTCGATGTTGCTGGCCGGAATCAGCACGCCCTGGTCACCCGTCAGGCCACGCGCCGCGCACAGCCGGAAAAACCCTTCAATCTTCTCATTTACCCCGCCGATGGGCTGGATTTCGCCGCGCTGGTTGACCGAACCGGTGACGGCCAGTGACTGTTTGATGGGTATTTCGCTCAGGCTGGAGAGCAGGGCATACAGTTCGGTGGAGGAGGCGCTGTCTCCATCGACACCGCCATAGTTTTGCTCAAACGTGAGGCTGGCGGTGAGCGACAGCGGCTGGTGCTGGGCATAGGTGCCGCCCAGGTAGCCGTTGAGCGTCAGCACCCCTTTTTCGTGGATAGGGCCAGACATTTCCGTTTCCCGCTCGATGTGAATGACGCCGTCGTCGCCCATGAAGGTGCGGGCGCTGATACGCCCCGGCAGGCCAAACGAGTAGTCGCCGGTGTCGATGACGGAGAGGCCGTTCACCTGGCCCACCACACCGCCTTCCGTGGCGATGAAGATGGTGCCGTCCAGGAACTGCTCGAACATATCTTCTTCCAGCCGGTTGGCCCGTTCGGTGCGTTCGGTGAGGGCTTGCTGCACGTCATAGGCGGTGACTTCGCCACGGCCGTTGGCACCGGCCCAGTAGCTTGCTTCCCGCACCAGGTCGGCAATCATGCCAAACAGGGTGCTCAGCTTACGCTTGTCTTCGGCCAGCCGCGAACCATACTCGACGACTTTGGCAACGGCCGTTGGGTCAAAATGGCGCAATTTTTCCTGGTGGCAGCGGTTGGCGATGAAGTTGGCATAGGCCAGTTCGGCGGCGCTGTCGCGCGGCATCACCGAGTCAAAATCGGCCCGCACCTTAAACAGCATCTGGAAATCTTCGTCCTGCTCAAACAGGCCATAATACAGCCCCACGCTGCCCGTCATGATGATTTTTGCCCGAAGAGGGATCGGTTCCGGGTCCAGCGTTTTGGCCAGTACCTGACCGTTGCTCATCATGCCCGCGGGCTGGAGCAAAATTTTCTCGGCCTTGATGGCCCGCTTGAGCGCTTCCCAGGCGTCCATGTGCTTCAGCAAATCGTGGGCGTTGAGGATGAGGTAGCCGCCGTTGGCCCGGTGCAGACTGCCCCACTTGATGTTGGTGAAGTGGGTCGTCAGCAAGCCGTCGCGCATTTCGTATTCCAGCCGCCCAAACAGATTGGTGTAGGTGGGATTGGCCTCCACCACCACCGGGGCTCCTTTGGTGTCGGCATTGTTCACCAGCACGTTCACTTCATAGCGGCTCAAGTCAATCTCTTCAGGTGTGTCCACTGGTGAGGTGAAGTCGTCAATCTGGTTCAGCACGTCGCCCTGGACTTCATTCAGGTAAACACACATCTCTTCGTCGCTGGCGTAGGTGGTTTTGAGATCGTCGAAGTGGTGCTGGACGGCCGTTTGTGCCACATCCCGGTCAATCTGCTTCATTTTTTGGCGCGCCTTCAGCTCCAGTTCATGAATCCGGTAGGCCATCGCTTCCAGCTCGAAGGACAGCTTTTGCGCCTGCTGTTCCATCGCCTGCTGCGTTTCCAGGGGCAGCTGCTGAACTTGCTCCGGGCTCATCTGCTGCCCGTTTTGGATGGGCACAATGGCAAAGCCGGACGCGGTTTGCATCAGGCCAAAGTTAGCGGCGGCGGCCTCTTGCTGCAGGGCTTGCAGCAGCGCGCCGCGCACCTGCTCAAACTCGCTCTGTACGGCGCGAATCGTTTCACGGTATGAATCGGTATCAAATGCCTGGGGCAGATCCTGGCGCAGATCGGCAATCAGGCGGGTCATGCGCGCCTTAAACCGGACGCCCTGCCCGGCGGGCAGCTCAATGGCGCGGGGCTGGTGCGGAATGGCAAAGTTGTGTACGTATATCCAGTCGCTCGGCACGATAGAGTGGCGCGTTTGCTCGTGCAAAAAGTGCTCAATGACCGTAGCTCGACCAGTGCCATTGGCCCCGAGGGCGTAAATGTTGTAGCCGTGGCTGACAATGCCAATGCCAAAAGCAATGGAGCGTGTGCCGCGCGGCTGGCCAATAATCTGGGTTTCGGCCTGGAGCTCGGCGGTGCTTTTGAAGGTAAAGGTTTCTGGTTGGCAAATCTGGCGCAATTTATCGGGGATGAGGGGGGAAACGGCCGTTTTGCTGGCCGCAGATTTACGTTTGGACATTCACGTCTCCACAATCGTTGTTCTTAAAAAGTGGGTGCATTATAGTGGAAACCAGGTCATCTTGTCGACGAAACGGCCGTATCGGTCATCATTTTAAACACGAATGGCGCGAATAGACGAATCGCACGAATTTATTGAAGTAAATTGCTGTTCTGAGATTGGCCCAATCTCTGCGCGCCTACAACGATCTATTCGCCTCATTCGTCCATTTGTCAAATTCGTGTTTTATACGGTGAGCGTCGGCGCGGCCAGGTCGTAGACGGCCTGGGCAAATTGCAGTAGCTTTGCCTCGGCGTCGGTGCGGTCGACCAGTTCGCTGTAGGGCAGCATGGCACCCTGCCAGCCGCTGGTGTGCCAGGTGGCTCCGGCGGGCAGCGGCTTGTCCAGCAGCGCCCCCGCTTCAAACGGCCACGGGTTGGAGTAAAAATAGGGGTCGCCGCCGGGGTAAAAGCCCAGGTTGAGCTGCGAAGGAAATTCCTGCACTTCACCATGCTCCTCAGCGTGCTCAACGCGGCTGCCAAACCATTCAAACGCGATGTCGAAGCCGTGGGGCCACACCTGCACCGGGCCAACTGGCCCTTTCAGGCGGGCGCGGTGCTTTTCGAAGGTGCGGGCAACGTTGGCCAGCACGCCAAAATACAGCTGGGCCTGCGTCGGGTTGTATTGGCGCGGCTCGTCGCTGGTGAAACGGTCCTGCGGATAGCTGCCCTGGAGACCAAAGGGGGTTACGGCCGTTATTACCCATTCGCCTATCTCACTGCCCGTCATCCCATCTTGCAAGCTCACCGATTTTGTCTCGCCCTGGCTGCTGTTGATGACCAGCCGGTGCTTGTTCAGGTCTAGCCGCAGCGCCAGTACGCCGCCGTCCGGCAGGGGAATGTTGTCGGTTGTCAGCCCATCCGGGCGCAGCTTCAGGCTGATGTGCCACCACTTGGGATGGACAATGCCGTGCACACGTGGCACGATGCTCATGGCATGGCTGTATAAATGCAGCGTCTGCCGCGTCGGTTCAAATTCGGCGAGCGAGGTAAAAAATGACATGGCCAGCTCCTTGTTTTTAGTGGCTGGTGGTTAGTGGCTAGTACCAGCCACTTTCCCTTACTCTTCTGGCAGCTTCATGGTAGCTACCAGCTCGGGTTCCCGTTCCAGCAGCAGATTGCCTGCCAGGCGGCTGCCTGCGTACAAAATGCCGAAGCCGTACACCAGGCTAAATGCCGCGCCGACAAAGCCCAGCCACGGCAGATTAAAGAAGAAGGCCAGGGCCAGCAGGGCCGCAGCGGGCAGGTTCACGACGGCAATGCTGATGGGGATCACCGTCATCGTGGCGCAGCCAGTTTTGAAGTTGCCGCCGGATTGAAAAGCACCCCTGGTGCGCTTGGCTTCCAGGTTGATGGGAATGGGGAAGAGAACGGAGCCAACGGCCGTTACCGCCATCGCGGCAATGCCCATACCCAGCCCCGTAGCCATGCCCACCACTGTCAGCCAGTCGCGTAAGATCGCCGTAGCCGCCCCGCTGACAATCAGGTACGGGATGCCCGCAATGAGCAAAAAGACCAGCCCTTTGGCCCAAAAGAGCCGCCAGCGCGGCTGGGGTGTCAGCAGCAGGGCGGGCAGGCCGCGCCCTTCCCAGGCCAGCATATTTTGCGAGGTAGACCAGAACAAAAAGAGGGCATAGGCGGGCAGCGTCAGCCCAAACCAGCGGGGAATGGAGGAAATGCCGCCAGAAAAATCGGCGGAGTACAAAAATGGCCCCATCATGAAAACCGGCAGCAGCAAGCCCTGCACCAGCCCCACCCGTCGCTGCGGGATGCGCCAGGCTGAGCGCAGCTCCTTGCCTACCAGCGCCGCCAGATCGTCGGGCAGCAGGTCCAGCGGGGAGCGGCGGGTGGATCGCGGCACCTCGCGCTTTTCTTTTTCTTGCTTGGGCCGCCCACCGATGAGGAAACCGCCGCCGGTGGCCAGCCGGTTCAGCAGATGGAACCAGATCCAGGTGAGGGCAGCCAGCAAAACGGCCGAATAGAGCAGCCAGAGGACGGCCGTTCCCCAAGAACCATCCAGCGCCTGCGCCACCGCCCGCGCCGGGGCACCGGTGGGGAACCATTGCAAGACAGTAAGCGGCTGCCAGCTGGCAAACGCTTCGGTAAAGGCCTCTTCCTCTTGCAGCGAGAGCGATTGGGTAAAACGCTCGATGCCACGCTGGAAGGCGAGATTGATGAAGTAGCAGGAACTGCCTAACAGCGAAAAGAAAACGATGGCCACATCGCGGAAGCGGCGGCTTTGCAAAATGCCGCCAATGGTCACGGTGATAAATTGGCCAATCAGCACCATGTGGCCGTAGCTGAGCAAAATGGCCAGAATCACGATGGGAAAGGCGCTGGTGAAGCCAAAGCCGATAAACGCTGCAATGAAGAGGGGCAGCATCAGGTAAGTGGGGTAATCAAACAGGGTGCCCAACAGGGTGCTCAGAACGAGATCGCGCCGGGAAATGGGGAAGATGAGCAGGTGGGTGATGTCGGCGCTTTCGTTGATGGAGGTGGCGATGATGGGAAAAACCAGCCAGATCAGCCACATCGCCACCATCACGGCCCCCAGCAGGGCAGTGGGCCATTGATCTTCCAGGGTGCGGTAGCCAACGGCCGTCCCAAATGCTGCGCCCACAATCATCGGCCCAAACACCAGCACCACCACAATTGCCCCGATGATGCGGCCACGTTCGCGGCTGAACTGACGCAGCGTTAGCTTGCCGCGCAGCCGCAGCAGCGTGCCCAACTGCGAGCGGGGCGGGGTTGTTTCGCCTAGCGCAGCCATGACAGCCTGCCTTCGGCTTCAAGATCGCTGGAGGCGCCCACGGCGCGCAGGAACAGCTCTTCCAGGGTTGTTTCGTCACCCGTTTCCGCCTGTTGGCGCAGCTCTTCCATGCTGCCCTGGGCGACGAGACGGCCGTTGGCAATCACCGCCACCCGGGTACAGAGCCGCTGCACCACTTCCAAAATATGCGACGAGAAAAAGATCGTCGTGCCGTGTTCGCGCAGTCGGCCCAACACATCGCGGATGATCCGGCTGGAGATGGCATCGATGCCTTCAAACGGTTCGTCCAGGAACAAGACACGCGGCGCGTGAATAATCGCCGCGGCCAGCGCCGTCTTTTTCCGCATCCCGTGTGAATAATCCACAATCAGCTTGTCCGCGTCGTCGGTGAGGGTGAGAAGGTCCAGCAGCTCTTCGGTGCGCTGTTCCACTTCGGCTTTGGGCACGCCGTACATGGTGCCGGAAAAGCGAATGTATTCTCGCGCCGTCAACCGCTGGTAGAGCTGCATGCCTTCCGGCAGCACGCCAATGCGCGCTTTGGCCGCCAGCGGATCCTGCCAGATGTCAATGCCATCGATGAGCGCCGTGCCG
>CAUJGI010000737.1 GCA_963169155.1 Chloroflexota bacterium | reverse complement strand
CGTTGTTGCCGCCGATTTTTTGCGGCGTGGTGGCATTGGGGTCCTGGCGCAGCAAGACGTGCTGCTCGCCCCAGGTCCAGCGGGGATCGGCCATGTTGGTGTAAGCCCAGGTGATGAGGTGGCCGGTGGGCAGCAGATTGCCCTGGTGGCTGCCGCGAGGGGGGAGGGGGAAAACGGCCGTGCCGCCCGGCGCCATCACTGAAAGCGCCCAGGGGGCCAGTTCGACCGCCCACGGATTGTGGTTTTGCACGGTATGGGTCACGGTCACTTTGGCCGCGTTGGGGTCCAGGGCAACATCGAGCGTTTTTTGCATCCGGGTGGTGGTTTCTACCGGGGCGATGAAGCGGACAAATCGGCCGTGATCTTCCACCGTGACGGGGTTGTTGTCTGGATAGTACGTGCGCGGCATCTGCTCGGGAGCCAGCCAGAAGCGGTGGCCGCCGTAGTTTTGCCATTCGGCGTCGCCGGTGCGCCCCAGCTGGCTGGGGAAGGTGGCAAAGACGTTTTCGTCGTCCACAAAACCAAAGTGGATGATGCGCGGGCCAACATCGGCCGTGACGACCAATTCAACTTGTGGGTTGCTAAGCTGGACGCAGTTGTCCCAGCCGAGAAAAGGTATCTGTTTCACGTTGTCTCCCTTGAATAATCCACAGATTACACAGATTTCGCAGATAAGAAAATCTGTGCAATCTGTGTAATCTGTGGATTTTATTGGTCTGGAAAGAAGCTGAGTTGGGCCAGGGAAGCCTGATCCACGGCGGTGGGTGGGGCGGGCCAGCAGGTGGCCCGGGCCAGGTAGCGCTGCAGCTGAATATTAACGGGAATGCGGTTGGGCTGCCACCTTGTCACCCCTTCACCTTGTCACCTTGTCATCCCCTCTTCCGCCGCGCGTACCACACCGCAATACCCACCGCGGCTAGCAGCCCGGGCGCAAAACAAACGCTGGTCAGTTGCAGCAGGCTGAGCTGGCTTTGGGTGATGGTCACCTGGCGCGGCACCGATTCGCGGGCGGAGAGCTCGATCGTGGCGACGTCATCGGCCAGCCAGTTGGCCGCATTTTCAAACAGGAAGCTGTTGCCACCCTGCTGGATGTAGGTGTTGGTGAGGAAGTCGGTGTCGCCAAAAACGACCAGGCGCGCGCCGTTGGCCGTGTTCAGGGCGCTGAGGGCCACGGTGAGGCTGCCGGTGGCGTCTTCGCTTTCGTCGGGGTTGACGACACCTTCGGTTATCATGCGGGTGAAATCCGTTTCGCCCCAGGCCAGGTCGCTGGTGGTGATGAGGTTTACGGCCGTTACCCCCGCAGGCACTTCGGCATCAATTGACCGGGCCACATTGAAGATCGTGCCAAACTGGTCCAGCCCCTGCGTGATGGGGCTGCTGCCGTAAGCTGCGCCGACAAACGTCAGGCCAATCGTTTGGCCCGCCTGAGCCAGCGAGGCGTCGATGATGAGGTCGTTGCGCAGGGTGACGCCCCAGCTTTCCTGCAGCCAGGGCAGCAGGCCGTCGGCCTCGGCGGCAGCGCGGCCTTCCGTGTCCACCGCGTCGCGGGCGATGAAGATCGAGCCGCCGCCATCGACATAGCGGCTCAGGGCGTCCAGCTCCGCCTCGGCCAGCGGGGCTTGCTGGTCAATCAGAAAGACGGCGCTGGCGTCGGCGGGCACGTCACCGCTGGTGAACAGGTTGAGCGACTGCACGGTAAAGCCGGATTCTTCCAGGAGGGTAACGGCCGTTCCCAGGCCATCTACGCCCAAATCTTGCCAATCGCGCTCGCCGTGGCCGGTTAAAAAGTAGGCGGTTTTGACGGTGGGATTGAGCGTGCGCATCAGCGCGGTGTGCAGGTCGCGGTCGGTGAGGGTGGAGGCTTTGGCAAAGGTGCCGTCTTCCCGCGTAAACACCAGCGTCCCGGCAAAGGAAAGGTCATACTCTTCGGCCAGCAGCGGATTTTCGTTGGGATCGACAAATTCGTAGCTGAGTTGGTTGGTGTACGCCTGCATCGTTTGCAGGGTGGATTCGGCCTGGGTGCGCTGGAGCGCGGTGTCGGCGGTGTAGAAGCCAAGGACGTGAATCGGCTCATCGAGCGATTCGAGCAGGGCGATTGTTTCAGGTAGGGGGGTGAAGGCGTCGTTGGCCGTGGCGTCGTAGCGCCAGTCTGTGTTTTGGTAGGTGAGATAGTAGATAAGGACGAAGACGGCCGTAAAAAACAAACTGATCAAAAAAGCGCCGCCGTACCGCCCGCCGCGATTGCTCAGCCGGGCGCGCACCGCATCGGGCCAGACCACGGCAAAGATCACCAGCAGCAGGCCGCTGCTGGCCAGCAGCAAATTGGGCAGCCAATCCCAGCGCCGCGTGACAAAATAGACCGCCCCCCCGCCAAGCAGCAGGAGGATGGCGATTATTGGAAAAATCGGAGCAATTCGATCAAGTTTCTGCTTCATAAATTTTTCTCACCGCGGAGAACGCGGAGAGCGCAGAGTGTTTTTACTATTTCTCTGCGTCCTCGGCGTTCTCCGCGGTTATCATCAACGCCAGCGGCGGCTTTCCAGGACGCGGGTGGCGGCGAAAAGGGATACGGCCGTTACCGCCACAAAATAGACCACATCCTTAGCCACAATCAGGCCGCGGAAAAAGTTGTCTTGATGGTTGGCCAGGGAGAGTTCGTTGAGGATGGTGACGGCCGTATCCCCCAGGGCAAACGACTGCGCTGGAATCGTGAGCAGGTACAGCACCAATGTCATCCCCAGCGCCAGGATAAAAGCCACCATCTGGTTCTCGGACAGGGCCGAGGCCAGAATGCCGATGCCCAGCAGCGCCGCACCGTACAAAATTGCGCCCAGGTAGGCGGTCCAGATGGGGCCGGGGTCCGGGTTGCCAAAGACAAACAGAATAACGGGAAAAACCAGGGTCAGCGCCGTGGTGACCAGGTAAAAAATGAAGCCCGCCAGGAATTTGCCCAGCACCACCTCGCCATCGCGAATGGGCAGGGTCATCAGCAGCTCCATCGTGCCGCTGCGCTGCTCTTCAGACAACAGGCGCATCGTCAGGGCGGGCATGGCAAACAGGTAGAGGAAGGTGTAAAGACCCATCACGCTCTGTACGTCGAGCGGCAGAGCGCCGGGCTGACTGGCCTGGAAAAACAGCTCGGAGGCAAAAATGTAGCCGGTCAGGGCCACAATCACCACGCCAAAGATGTAGGCTATTGGCTGTACAAAAATCGCGCCCAGTTCGCGCCGGGCCACCTGCCAGACGTTATGCATGGGGCACCTCGCGAGGGGATGAACCGCAAAGGCGCAGAGGACGCA
>CAUJGI010000736.1 GCA_963169155.1 Chloroflexota bacterium | reverse complement strand
GTCCGGGTCGGGCAAAAGCACGCTGCTGTACCTGCTGGGCGGGCTGGACCGGCCCAGCAGCGGCGAGATTCGCGTCGGCGAGCGCTCCATCGGCACGCTGGATGAAAACGGGCTGGCCATTTACCGTCAGCAGACGATTGGCTTCATCTTCCAATCGTTTAACCTCATTCCCAGCCTGAGCGCGCTGGACAACGTCGCTTTCCCCCTACGCTTTGCCCGCGTGCCGCGCCAGCAGCGTTATGCTCGCGCCTTTGAACTTTTGCAGCGTGTGGGGCTGGCCGATCGGGTACACCATAAGCCCACCGAGCTTTCCGGCGGGCAGCAGCAGCGTGTGGCCGTGGCCCGCGCCCTGGTCAACAATCCGCAGCTCATCCTGGCCGATGAGCCGACGGGCAACCTGGACACCGCCAGCGGCAGCAGCATCATGCAGCTGCTGGCCGATTTGCATCAAAACGGCCGTACCGTCCTCGTCGTCACCCACGACCCGCGCATGATGGCCTACGCCACCGACACCGTGCACATGCTGGACGGCCGTATCGTTTCCAATGCCGAATATGAGGCGGCAACTTCGATTCATTAAAAGGCGGGGTGAAAAGTGATAAGTGATAAGTAAAAAGTAAGAGCACTTTTCACTTTTTACTTTTCACTTTTTACTTCCCGCCAACAGGCAACCTAATGAAACAATCTCTAACACAAAAAATAATCCTGCTTTTCTTTTTGCTGCTGTTTGTGGGCGGATCGCTGGTTAGTGGGCTGCGCCCGGTTCCAGCGAGGGCCCAAACCGATACGCCAACGCCGTCGGCCACGCCGTCGATTGTGGTAAGCAGCGTGCAGCCAAACAGCATCAGCAACCTGGTAGACACCGAGCTGGTAGTCACTGGCAGCGGCTTTGTCGATGGCGCAGTGGTTGTTTTGTCCGGGCTGGGTGGGCTGAACACAACCTTTGTCAGCAGCAGCCTGCTGCGGGCCAACCTGTCCGCGGGCACCGCCCCCGGCGGCTACAGCGTCACGGTCATCAATCCCAACGCCGCTTCAGCCACATTAGGCAACGCCCTCACCGTAACCGCCCCAGCCGGGCCAACCAGCACGCCGGAGCCAACCAACACCCCCGCCCCGACGGCTTTTGTACGGCCGTTGCTCGTCGTCAACAGCTACGGTGCCAGTTCCGCCGAAATTACCCCTGGCGAAAACCTGGCGTTTGAGATGACCCTGGCCAATGCCGGGCAGAGCCGGGCGACCAACGTGGTGGTCACTTTTGTGGCCGGGAGCTTTACCGCCCGCGAAACCGGCGGGGTTCAGGCACTGGGCACCATCGACCCTAGCGGCACGGTGCGTTTCTGGCAGCCCCTGGCCGCCAGCCGCGATCTGGCCGGGCAGAGCATCGGTACGCTGGAGGTGAAGGTGGATTACACCGACGTCAACGGCACCAGCTACAGCGAAACGTTTGCCCTCACCTTCCCCGTGAAGCGCGTATCGACCGGTGGTGCCGCAGCCACAGCCACCCCCACCGCCACCGCCACGGCGACGGCCACCAGCGGCCCCGTGCTGCGGCCGCAGCTGCTGGTGACCAGCTATGAAATTGACCAGGATCAGCTCCAGCCGGGCATGGCCTTTACCCTCAGCCTGACGGTGCAAAACCAGGGTAACAGCGAAGCCCGTCGCGTGACGATGATTTTGGGCGGCGGCAGCACTTCCGGCGGCACGGTGGATGGCACCCCCGTCCCTGGCGGCGGGCTGGACGGCGCGGGGGGTGATTTTGGCAAATTTGCCCCCGTCGGCGCGTCCAACGTGCAAACGCTGGGCGATCTGGGCGAAACCGACAGCCTGCAAACCAGCATGGCGCTCATCGTCAACGCCGCCACCGAGCCGGGGGCGTACCCGGTGAAGGTGTCGTTTGTCTACACCGACGACCGCAACAACAGCTACGAAGATGACCAGGTGATTACGCTGCTGGTGTACAAACGGCCGTCGGTCGAAATGAACTTTTATACCCCTGTCTTTGACTTTTTTGTGGGGCAGCCGGGCAGTTTGCCACTGCAATTGGTGAACAGTGGGCGGACAACGGCCGTGTTTGGCAATTTCAGCGTCACCGCCGAAGGGGCCACGTTTGAGAACAACAGCTTTTTTGTGGGCACGCTGGACCCCGGCGGCTTTTTCCCGCTGGATGCGGTCATCTACCCCGAGGTGCCGGGTCCGCTGGACCTGCTGCTGAGCGTCAACTACACCGACGACTTCAACCAGCCGCAGGTGCTCACCCAAACGCTGACCATTAATGTGGTGGAATCATTTTTCCCGGAAGAACCGATTGACCCATTCCCGGAAGAACCGCTGCCAGAAGCGGAGCCTGAACCAGAAACGTTTGGCCAAAAGGTGTGGCGCTTCCTCCTGGGGCTGATGGGGCTGAGCAGCGGCCTGCCGCAGCCCGCCCAGCCCGATTTCGGCATCCCCGGCGAATTCCCGGTGGATGGTCAGGGAGGCTCTTTTGAAGGTCCAGTAGAAGGTCCAATACAAGTAGTCCCGGGAGTTGAGCCGTAAAACAATATCATTCTCATGCTGTCATTCCCGCGCAGGCGGGAATCCATGTCTGACTCGCGGTGGATTCCCGTTTTCACGAGAATGACAATACAGTGACACAAGGTTTTTATGAGCATACTCGATTTGCTTTCACTCGTGTGGGAAAACCTGACCCGGCGCAAGGGGCGCGTGGCGCTGACGGCCGTTGGTGTCATCATCGGTACGGCGGCGGTGGTGCTGCTGGTGTCCTTGGGCAACGGCTTGCAGCAAAACGCGGCCAGCCAGCTGGGCGGCATTGGCGACCTGACCAAGATCCAGGTGTGGCCCAACTGGGGCGAACCCGACCCGGAGACAGGCGAACCAGGCACGGTTACCGTCATCACCGACCAGACGGTGGCGGATATTCAAGCGCTGCCGGGGGTAACGGCCGTCATCGCTCAAGAATATTTCCAGGGCTGGGGCTTCATCTCCGTAGACCGGCTGGAAGGCGGCGGGCAGCTGGTGGGCATCGGGACCGATGATTTGAGCAACCTGGGCGTCAAGGCGCAGGCGGGCTCGCTGCTGCTGGAACGGGGCACGATGATTATTGGATCGGCCGTACCACAAAATTTGTACAATCCCCGCCCCCGCCCCGGTGAATCGATCGAGCCGCCCACCGCCGAAGAGCTGCTAGACAAGCAGGTTTCCCTGGTGCTGGTCAAATGGAACAGCGACGGCACTGAAACGCGCAAAACGGTACGAATGCGCATCACCGGCGTCATTGCCGAAGCGCGTGACGAACCGGACTGGTCGATGTACATCTCCCTGCCGGAGATGGCCGGGTACAACACCTGGGTCGTGGGCAAACCGATTGACCGCGACGAAGTGGGCTATCCTGGCCTGGTGGTGCGCGCCGCCTCCATCGACAACGTTATCGACGTCACCGACCAGATTGTGGCCCTGGGTTACCAGGCGTATTCGCCGCAGTCGTTTGTGCAGGGGATCAGCGGCTTTTACACCATTCTGCAAATCATCTTTGGCGGCGTGGGGGCGATTGCCCTGCTGGTAGCAGCCATCGGCATTGCCAACACCATGGCCATGGCCATCCTGGAACGCACCCGCGAGATTGGCCTGATGAAGGCGGTGGGGGCCACCAACCGGCACGTGCTGGCCGTCTTTTTGGGCGAGTCGGCGGGGATTGGCTTTTTGGGTGGATTGGGCGGGGTGCTGCTGGGCTGGGGGCTGGGCCAGGTGGTGAACGTGCTGGCGCTGGCTTACCTGGCCGGGCAGTCGGTAGAAACGGGCGCGCCGCCGCCAACGGTGGCTGTGGCCACGCCCACCTGGCTGCCGATCTTTGCCCTGGTTTTTGCTACCATCGTCGGGCTGATTTCTG
>CAUJGI010000735.1 GCA_963169155.1 Chloroflexota bacterium | reverse complement strand
ACGGGGTGACCGAGCAGCAGCAAGCAGAGTATCTTGTTGACGCATATCAGTGGGCCAGAGAAAATTGGCAGCCCTGGATTGGCCCCATTTTTACCATCTACATGGCAGACGCCACCTGGACGGCCGAAGCGCACGAGCAGTTTTGGTGGTCCATCGTCCTGCCAGACGGAACACCGCGCGCGGCTTACCTGGCGCTAAAGGCAATGCCCAAATAGCTATGTTCTGGATACTTGTTTTTTCTTATTGGATTCACCTGCTTTCTACCGTCGTCTGGTTTGGCAGCCTGGTGCTGATGGGCCTGGCGGCCTGGCCTGCCCGACAAAAAGGCGTCGTGGCCGATAACAGCTGGCTCACCCTGCAAAAGCGCCTGACGCCCTGGGCCAACGTCAGCCTCATCTTGTTGCTCATCACCGGCTTTGTACAGATGACCAATGATGCCAATTACAGCGGCTTTCTGACCATCGACGGCGTGTGGGCCTGGGCGATGCTGGTCAAGCACGTGGCCTTTGCGTTGCTGGCGGCTGTCACGGTTTACCTGCAATTCAGCTTGTACCCGGCTATGGACCGGCTGGCGCTGCTGGCAGAAAAACGGCCGAAACTGGCCCAAACCGAACAGACCAGGCTCAGTCAGCGTGAAAAACAATATCTTGGCCTGAACCTGGCCTGCGCCGCCTTAATTTTGTTGTGTACGGCCGTAGCCACGGCCGTTTAGCCTCTTTTTCCCCGCGACCGCCCCTTACAAACTCCCTGACGAAAAGCCCCATCCCTGGGCGGCTTCTCCTGCCTGCTGCGTTTCCAGATTAAAATTTGGTAAGTGTCGTCGTAAGTTGCCCCTCTTACACTACTCGTGAGTCAATAAAGAACCTGCTTGATAGCTTGTATCGTTTTGAATAAATGTAGGAGTGCATCCGTGATTCTCCAGACAAACCGACTCCCGGAAAACGCGAACGTGGAACTGAATACCGTAAAAAATAAAAATCTGGGAACAACCCGGTATAACCACGTAGCAAAGCTGGTGCTTGATTACACGATTGCCCTGCCGAGTTTATTGCTGCTGGCCCCGCTCTTTATTCTGCTGACGATTATGGTTAAGCTGGATTCACCAGGGCCGGTTTTTTACCGTCGGCGGGTTTTGGGACAAGACGGCCGTGTTTTTGACGCGTTTAAGTTCCGTACCATGCACGTGAACGGCGACGAGATTCTGGCCCGCTATCCCAAACTGCGACAGGAACTGAACAAAAATTACAAATTGAAGTGCGATCCGCGCGTGACGCGTGTTGGCAAACTGCTGCGCAAGTTTAGCCTGGATGAACTACCCCAGCTGCTGAACGTGCTGGCCCGCGACATGTCCATCGTTGGCCCGCGCATCATCACCCCTGGTGAAATTAGCAAGTACGGCCCGTACGGCGCCATGCTGATGCGCGTGATGCCAGGTCTGACGGGGTTGTGGCAGATAAGCGGCCGTTCCAACACCACCTACGACGAACGTGTGGCGCTGGACATGCAGTACATCACCAAATGGTCTATCTGGCTGGATATCAAAATTTTGCTGTGGACCATTCCGGTTGTTTTGAAGGGTGACGGAGCCTACTAAACTCTGTCCTCTTGGGGAGCCATCTTTATTGTCATTTGGCGGCAGCGCCAGCTGGCAATTGTGTGTAAGAAAACAGATTGATTACCTCCTTCTGGCCCCTCGGCACGACTGCTGCTGAGGGGTTTCTTCTTGCCCCGACCAAATTACCCGCCCATCCTCGAACACTTTCTGCTAATTACCCAAATCCCCGTTACAATACATCCCTATGTTTGAATTAATCTTTTTGGGCACATCCGCGTCGGCGCCCTCGGTGCAGCGAGGCTTGACGGCGCATATGGTTTTATATCGGGAGCATCGCTTTTTGATTGACTGCGGCGAAGGCACACAGCGTCAGATTTTGCACAGTGGGCTGGGCTTCAAGCGGCTAAACAAGGTACTGCTAACACACGGCCATCTGGACCACATTTTGGGGCTTGGCGGCTTTGTCTCCACGCTGGGGCGTTGGGAAAATATGGACCGGGTGGATATTTACGCCGGGCGCAGTACGCTGACCCGGGTGCACGATTTATTGTTCCGCGTGGTGTTTCCCAACGGCCGTTCCCCCCTCCACATCGAACTGACGCCCATTGACGGTGGTGTCATCCTGAGCGATGACAAATTCACCCTCACCGCCTTCCCGGTGCAGCATCGCGGCCCGGACTGCTTTGGCTTTTTGTTTGAGGAAAAAGAGCACCGCCCCTTTCTGGCCGAAAAGGCGGCGGAGTTGGGGGTCCCGTTTGGCCCGGAACGCGCCTTGCTGGTTCGAGGGGAAAGTGTGACCTTGGCCGACGGCCGTACCATCCAGCCAGACGACGTGCTGGGTGAGGCGCAGCCCGGCACCAAGTACGTGCATGTGGGCGATGTGGGCCGCATCGACGAGCTGCTGCCCGTCTGCCAAAATGCCCATACGCTGGTGATTGAAGCCACTTACCTGGAAGAAGATGCGGAAATGGCCCGCCAGTTTGGCCACATGACGGCCGCTCAGGCGGCGCGCCTGGCCCAGGAGGCCAACGTCAACACCCTGATTCTCACCCATTTGTCGCGGCGGTATAACGGCCGTATGATTCGCCACGAAGCCCGCGCCATCTTCCCCAACACCTACGTCGCCCGCGACTTTGACCACTTCCAAATCACCCGCAACGGCGCTGAGAAGGTTGACAAAGAAAAAATTAGAGACAACACTGCTTGAAGTTATAGATAAAACTTTGGATTAACAATAGCGGACATTACCATCTGCGTTTCCTGAGATAAAGAGTGAAATTCTTCCTCAGTGACCAGACCATGACTTAGCCAGCCCATTAGTCTGATGAATGCCATGGACCTGCGCCAATCATCAAACAGGTCGGCTAGCAGCGCGTCATTTTCGTCAACCAATTTGTAA
>CAUJGI010000734.1 GCA_963169155.1 Chloroflexota bacterium | reverse complement strand
CCGATATCGCTGCGCTGCACGGCCGGGCCAGCGAATGGTTTGAAGCCAACGGCCGAACACTCGAAGCATTCCAACACGCCGCCGCCGCCCATGACGTGGCCCGCGCCGCCCGCCTGATTGAAGGCGACGGCCTGCCGCATTACTATCGGGGCGAGGCCGCCGCTGTGCAGCAGAGGCTGACCTCCTAGCCCGAGGCCGAATTTGTGGCCAGACCCTCGCTGTGGGTCACCTACGCATCTGTACTCACCATGACCGGGCGGCTCACCGAAAACATTGAAGACATTTTGCGGGCGGCGGAGTTTGCCCTGCCGCAGGATACCGGTGACGATAAAACGGACGATCTGCTCGGCCAAATTGCAGCAATACGCGCCATGCTGGCTGTCCCTAAAAATCATGCAGAAACGATCCTCACGCAGTCGCGCCGCGCCCTGGCGCTGCTGCACCCCAACAACGTGCCGATGCGAATCACCACCACCTGGACCCTGGGTTATGCCTACCAGGTGCAGGGCGATCGTCAGGCGGCGCGGCAGGCGTATGAGGAAGCTGCGGCCGCCGCGCGCCGTTCCGACAACGTCATGCTCACCTTGGCAGCGCTGACCAACCTCGGCCAGGTACAGGAATCGGACCTGCAGTTGCGCCAGGCGGCGGCAACCTATGCCGAACTGGTGGAGTTGGCCGACAACCTTCCGTGGATTATGGCCTATTTGCCGGTGGTGCTGCTTGGTTTGGGGCGGATTCATTACCAGTGGAATGAGCTAACGGCCGTTGCCACCTACTGTCATCAGGCTCAGGAACTGGCGGGCGAGCTGGAAAATGTGGATACGCCCGCCGCCGCCGGAATCTTGCTGGCGCGTCTGCGGTTGGCCCAAAACGATCTGCCCTTCGCGCAGACGCTGCTGGCCGAGACGGAGCAGTTCATTCGTCAGCGGCAGTTCGACCATTGGTTGGGTGAGCTGACGGAAGTCCGCATTCTGGTGGCTTTAAAATTGGGTGATCATGGTACAGCGGGGCGGTTGGCTGGGGAACGGCCGTCACCACGCAACCAGGCCCGCGTCGCTCTGGCCCAGGGTGATCCTGTTGCGGCCCTGGCAGCACTGGAACCAGCACACCAGCAGGCGGTGGCCAAAGCGTGGGCCGATGAGCAGCTCCAGGTACGGGTGCTGCAAGCATTGGCGTTTAATGCCGCAAGTGACAGTGACAAGGCAGTGGAGCTATTGGTTGAAGCCCTGGCATTGGCTGCACCGGGCGGCTTGCTGCGCGTGTTTGTCGATGAAGGACCGCCGATGGCCCGCCTGCTCTATGAAGCATTGACCCGCGGCGTTGCGCCAGGGTTTGTTCGCCAGCTGCTGGCCGCCTTTCCCGCGGTCGACGCTGCACCGACGCCATCGCCCCCAGCATCAGAAGTCGAAGCTGGCCTGGTTGAGCCGCTCAGCGAGCGCGAAATTGAAGTGCTCCAGTTCATCGCCGAAGGGCTGACCAACCAGGAAGTGGCCAACCGGCTCTATCTCTCGCTGCACACCGTCAAGGTCCACGCCCGCAATATCTATGCCAAGCTGGGCGTGAAAAACCGCACCCAGGCCGTCGCCAAGGGCCGTGCCCTGGGCTTGCTCTCCCCCACCTAGCAGCCACTTAACATAATATTCCTCATCGGCTGGACTAGGCCTGAGCCTGTCGAAGCCTGAGCCTGCCGAAGGCCGGCCTTCGACGGGCTCAGGCCTCGTTGAAAGCTGCATTTGTTAGATCCAAAACACCCCACTGCAAAACGCCGAAAACGCGGATTTTTCTCTGATCTGCGTTCAGTCGCGCCCTCCCCAAATAATCCCCTGATACCTCTTTCGATGTATGACAGTAATCCCCTCTGGCTGCTATTGTTTGGTCATCAAGTTAATCACCCATTCAACAAAAGGAGTTAATCATGGAAGTTTTACACGACGTTTTATCTTGGGGTTCGCCCATCGGCATTTCTTTATTCATGTTCTTGATGGCCAGTGGGGCGGGCATTTTTATGTGGGGATTTTCCCATCTCTCCAAAAACGATAAGTAGGGACGCACCGTGCTGCGTCCCACCGACAAATCCGCCAATCTTTCTGGTACTCGATGATGTCTTATATACGCACTGCCACACCCGATTCCGATGCACCACGGATTTACCAAATCCGGCTTGAAGGCCACCTGGGTCGTCAATGGATGGAGTGGTTTGACGGCCTGGCCATCACCCTGACCGAGGCTGGTGACACTCTCTTGACGGGTCCGGTGGTTGACCAGGCCGCCTTGCATGGCTTACTGAAAAAAGTGCGTGATTTAGGTTTGCCGCTCCTCTCGGTCATTCAGATTCCACCAGAGGCAGATGAGCCGGATGCATCCCCATGAGCGGCTTTGCAAACATTTTTATCAAGCGTTTTGTTTGTTTAAAGGAGAAACTGAAATGAAAACCAATATTCGTGAAATGTCCCCGTCCGCTTTGGCTCGTTTTGCCGGTGTGCTGTATCTGGTCATCACCGTGGCCGCCATTTTTGCCCACATGGTCATCCCGGAGCAGTTCATCGTGGCGGGGGATGCGGCAACCACGGCCGCCAACATCGCCGCCAACGCAACCACGTTCCGCCTGGGCACGGTGGGCAGTGAGCTGATTATTTTGCTGAGCGAAATTGTGCTCGCCGTGGTGCTGTACGTGTTGCTGAAGCCGGTAAGCAAGACGCTGTCGCTGGTAGCGGCCGTTTCCCGCCTGGCCATGACGATAATTCACGGTTTGAATCTGCTCAACTACTACTTCGTTTTCCAGTTGCTGA
>CAUJGI010000733.1 GCA_963169155.1 Chloroflexota bacterium | reverse complement strand
CTGCCGCGCCGTCTCCAGCCCGTTGGTGACGATGGTGAGCCGCTTATGCTCGCGTAAATGGGGAATCATAAACTGCACGGTGGTGCTGGCATCCAGCAAGATGGTGCTGCCTTCCTCCACCATTTCGGCCGCCCAGCGGGCAATGCGCTGCTTGGCCTCGGCATTGGCCACCTGGGTCATGCCGGGCAGGGGGGCTTCTGGCTCGATAAGTACCGCGCCACCACGCACCCGGCGCACCTGCTGTTCTTCTTCCAGCGCCGTCAAGTCGTTGCGAATGGTGCCCTCAGACACACCCAGCTGTTCGGCTAACTGCGTGACGCGAATCCCCGGCTTCTCAGCCAGAATGCGCAGAATATTTTGTCGCCGTTCAAAACCAATCATGATGCGTGCCGCCTGATTCCGCTATTTGGGGTGGCGCTGTGGCCCATCACCCATGCTACAAATTGTAGAAAATTGTTGAAAGCTGACAAATGGTATTTCTAAACAGCAGGATTGCCGGCTTGCTTGGGAATTTTGGTCAATTCATTGACGTATTTTATTGTACCTGCTATGATTTCGTCAATATTCGGCAATTTTCAACAAATATCAACAATTCCAGGCCACTGAGTCCGCAAAGATATTTACCCTCCGCAGGTTGCTGAATAACCATCAAGGAAGCTGGAAGAGCATGACAAAGCCCATTTTGGAGATGCAGCATATCTCAAAACGGTTTGGCACAACGCAGGCGCTGGCGGACGTGTCACTGACGCTGTATCCCGGCGAAATTCATGCGCTGCTGGGGGAAAACGGAGCGGGCAAATCGACCCTGATCAAGATCATGACGGGGATTCACCGACCGGACGAGGGGGAGATTTTGCTGGACGGCCGTTCCACCCCCATCGCCAATCCCCTAGACGCCCAGGCCAACGGCATCGCCGCCATCCACCAGGAACCGATGATCTTCCCCGACCTCAACGTGGCGGAAAACATTTTTATTGGGCACCGCAACCGGGGCGGCATGGTGCGCTGGCGGCAGATGTACCGCGATGCCGCCGAAATTCTGGCCCGGCTGGACATCAAGCTGGACGTGCGCAGTTCGGCGCGGGGCTTGACGCTGGCGGCGCAGCAGGCGGTGGAAATTGCCAAGGCGATCTCGCTGGACACCCGCGTGCTGATCATGGATGAACCCACTGCGTCGCTCTCCGCCCACGAGGTGGAGCAGTTGTTTAAGCTCACCCGGCGGCTCAAGGAGAAGGGCGTTTCCATTTTGTTCATCAGCCACCGCATGGAAGAAGTGTTTACGATTTCGGATCGGGTGACGGTGTTAAGAGACGGCCGTTTTGTCTCCACTCACCCCGCCGCCGAAGTCACCGCCGAATCCGCCATTCGCGACATGGTGGGGCGGCACATGGACGACTTCTTCGCCAAATCAGCCACGGTGCGCGGCGATCTACTCCTCTCCGTGCGTAACTTCAGCAAAGACAACGTCTTCCACGACATCAACTTCGACGTATATGCCGGGGAAGTGGTCGGCTTTGCCGGGCTGGTTGGCTCCCGCCGCACCGACGTGGCCCTGGCCTTGTTTGGCATCGAAACGGCCGATTCCGGCACCATCATCTTCGACGGCAAAACCGCCAATATCAAATCGCCGCAGCAGGCCGTCAAACTGGGCATCGCCTACGTCACCGAAGACCGGCGGCAGCTGGGGCTGACGATGCCCATGTCGATTACCACCAACATTTCGCTGCCCATGCTGCGCCGCTACACCAACCGGTTTGGTCTGGTGCAGCGCCAGGCCGAGAAAAAAACGGCCGAATCGTTCCGCGACCGGCTCAACATCCGCGCCGCCAGCATGGAGCAAACCGCAGGCACCCTCTCCGGCGGCAACCAGCAAAAGGTGGTCCTCAGCAAATGGCTCAACACCCAGCCCCGCCTGCTTATTCTTGATGAGCCGACGCGCGGCATTGACGTAGGGGCCAAGGCCGAAGTGCACCACATCATCGACGAACTGGCCCGGCAAGGCATGGGCATCATCATGATTTCGTCCGACCTGCCCGAAGTGCTGGCCATGAGCGACCGCATCGTGGTCATGCGCGAGGGGCGGCAGATGGCCATCCTGGATCGCCGTGAAGCCACACAAGAGCGGGTGATGACCGCCGCCATGGGACAAACCGCATGAACACCGTCAGACGCGTCATCCGCCCGGAGCAAATCCGCGAACTCATTCTGCTGCTCATCATCTTTGGGGCGATTCTTTTTTTTGGCTCCCAAATTGAAAATTATTACCAGCCGCGCACCTTCACCCGCATTGCCTCCACCGTGGCCATCCTGGCTGTGGTGGCCGTGGGGCAAACGCTGGTTGTCCTCATGCGCAATATCGACCTCTCCGTTGGCTCGATTGTTGGTTTTACCGCCTACTTTGTGGGCCGTGCTGTGGTGGCCAATAACGAGATGTCGCCCGTGGTGGTTGTTCTGTTGGCGGTGGCGATGGGTGGCGGTTTGGGGCTGATCAATGGGTTGGTGATTTCATACGGCCGTGTGCCCGCCATCATCACCACGCTCGGCACCCTGGCCATCTACCGCTCCATCCTGGTGCAATTTTCCGACGCCCAAACGATCATCACCAGCGCCCTGCCGGAGTGGCTGGTCAATTTGCCCCAGGTCGATGCCTTTGTGATGGGTGAAATTGAAGTCAAGCTGATTGTGCTCATTGCCATCGTCATTGTGTTCATCTTCCAACTGGTGGTGACCTACCTGCCGTGGGGCCGCCGCCTCTACGCCATCGGCTCCAACCCAGATGCCGCCGCCATGACCGGCCTGCCCGTGCGCCGCATGACGATCAGCGCCTACACGCTCTGCGGCGCGCTCAGCGGCCTGGCCGGGTTTCTCTTTCTGGCCCGATTTGGCACCATCACTGTGGTGGCCGCCCAGGGGCTGGAATTACAGGTGGTGGCGGCCGTTGTCGTGGGCGGCGTCAACACATTTGGCGGGACCGGCACCATGCTGGGTGCCTTGCTCGGCGCGGTGCTCATCGCCACGCTGGAACAAAGCCTGCTGCGCTGGCGCGTCGTCAGCGAGTTCTGGCGCGATGCGCTGCTGGGGCTGCTCATCTTGCTGGCTGTAGCCACCGATTCCGTCATTCTCAGCCGCCTGCGCCTG
>CAUJGI010000732.1 GCA_963169155.1 Chloroflexota bacterium | reverse complement strand
GCTGGCAAGAGAGTTCTCAGCATTGATTTGAAGCGCCTCCATTGCAGGCAGCCATGTTCTTGTCTAAGCAGGCGCAGCCAGTTGTGTTAATCCGATGCGGATGATGTGGATGGGGAAATGATGGAAAATGTAAATCAATGGTATACGCTGCACACCAAACCAAAGTGTGAATTTCAAGTGGCACGTGTTTTGGAAGGGGCAGATCTTGAAGTTTTTCTTCCAGAGCTGCATACCCAACTAAACAACAAAGTGATCAAAATCCCCTTTTTTCCCTGTTACCTGTTTATGGCAACCAACCTGAACGAAGTGAGTACATCCGTCTGGCAGTGGACGCCTGGGTTACGCTACATCGTCACCTGCGGCGCGCGGCCCGTTTGCCTGCCGCCGGACATCATTCAGCTGATTAGGGCCAAAGTGCAGGAATTAAACAAGAAACAGATAAACGCTGCTTCAACAACTTTTGCGCCCGGCGACACGGTACGGATTACCAATGGTCCTCTGAAAGAAATGCTGGCCGTTTTTGAGAGACCAGCCAAAGCCAGCCGCCGCGTCCATGTGCTGCTGCAACTGCTGGATGACCAGAAGCGGGTTCAATTAGATGCAGCGGACATCGAAAAAGTATCGGATTGGGATCAAGGTTCAAACAGGCGGCCTCGACGAACGCGTGGTCGGGGTCGCTTCATCACGCAATAAAAATAATTGGTTGACGTAAAACAAAAATGTGTCCTGTTGTAGCCAACGCTCCGGGAACCATACATACAGAAAGTCGCTGAAGCTTATTGAGCAACGCTCCGCTTTGGCCTTCGCTGCCACAGGAACAGCTGCCTGGTGTACATGCCTTGCGTAAACGGCCGTTCCCCCTTTCACCACACTTTCTAGCTTCTGCTTTATGGGTCCTCCGGCACCCAACGGCGGAGCTTGCCTGAATCATCCGCAAACCCCCATGAGAAGTAAATCCAAAAGTTAATCTGTAAACAAAATTAGGAGTTAAACATGGCAAACAAAAGAGTGCTTGTAACTGGCGCAGGTGGATTTATCGGTCATCACCTGGTTTCCTTTCTCAAACAAAAAGGCTACTGGGTCCGTGGCGTCGACATCAAACAACCGGAATTTGCGGTAACCGAGGCCGATGAATTTGAGCTGCTGGATTTACGCCGCTGGGAAAATTGCTTACAAGCCACCGGAGGCATCGACGAAGTGTATGCCCTGGCCGCCGACATGGGTGGCATGGGCTTTATTTCCGCCAACCATTCGCAAATTTTGCACAACCACCTGCTGATCAACGTGCATACCCTCGACGCCGCCCGCGAGAATGGCGTCCAGCGCTACTTGTTCACCTCGTCGGCCTGCATCTATCCCGAATATAAACAAATGGAAACCAGCATTGCGCCGCTGCGCGAAGAAGATGCCTACCCCGCCCAACCACAAGACGCCTACGGCTGGGAAAAGCTGGTCACCGAACGCCTCTGCACCCACTACGGTGAAGACCACGACATGGCAGTGCGCATTGTGCGCTTCCACAACATCTTTGGTCCGCTGGGCACCTGGGAAGGCGGCCGTGAAAAAGCGCCCGCCGCCATGTGCCGCAAAATCGCCATGGCCAAGCACACAGGCAACCCGGAAGTAGAAATCTGGGGTGATGGCGAACAGACGCGCTCCTTCTGCTACATTGATGACTGCATCACTGGCCTGCACAAGCTGATGCGCTCCGACTATACCGAGCCGCTCAACCTGGGGCAGGACCGCATGGTAACCATCAACCAGCTGGCCGACATGGTAGCCGACGCTGCGGGTATCGACATTGTGAAGAAACACGTGCAAGGGCCGCAGGGCGTACGCGGCCGTAATTCAGACAATACCCGCTTGCGCCAGGTGCTCGGCTGGGAACCGGCAATCTCCCTGGAAGACGGCCTGGCGCGCACTTATCAATGGATCGAAGGCAAGGTCAAGGAAAAATACAATGTCGAGCAGCACCTCACCGCTAACTGATATTCCCGTCACCGTCATTAAGCCATCGCGCGGTTGGGTATCGCTGCAGCTGGATGAAGTGTGGCAGTTTCGCGAACTGTTTTACTTCTTCATCTGGCGCGATATCAAGGTGCGCTACAAACAAACTGTGCTGGGAGCGGCCTGGGCGATCATCGTGCCGTTAATGAATATGGTGGTGTTCAGCCTGTTTTTTGGGCGACTGGCCAACATTCCCTCAGACGATATTCCCTACCCGCTATGGAACTTTGCCGCCCTGGTGCCATGGCAGTTTTTCACCAATGGCGTGAATAATTCGGCCAACAGCCTGGTAACCAACTCCAACATGATCAAGAAGATTTTCTTCCCACGCCTGATCTTGCCCACCGGGGCTGCTCTCTCCGGTATTGTGGACTTTTTTCTGGCCTTCTTAGTTCTGCTGCTGCTCATCTTTAGCTATAACACATTCCACATCGTAGAAGGCTTTTCGGTGGAAATGACCTTTAATGTGCTCTGGCTGCCCTTCTTTTTACTGCTGGCAATAATCACCTCGCTGGGCGTTGGTTTGTGGCTGTCGGCCATGAACGTACAGTTTCGCGACGTGCGCCATGTCGTGCCGTTTTTGGTGCAATTCTGGCTGTTTGCCACCCCCATCGCCTACCCCAGCTCCCTGATTCCGGAGCCGTGGCTCGTGGTGTATGGCTTGAATCCGATGGCCGGTGTGGTGGAGGGCTTTCGTTGGGCGCTGCTCAACACCGATACGCCGCCCGGCCCAATGCTGGCAGTCTCCACCATCACGTCGCTGGTTTTACTGCTGAGTGGGGCGTATTACTTCCGGCGTATGGAAAAAACCTTTGCGGATGTGGTGTAACCAAAATGAATAATGTGGCAATCGAAGTGGCCGGTATTGGCAAAAAATACCATATCGGCGGTTTGCAGGCGAAGTACCAGACCTTTCGCGAAACGTTGACCAGCGCCGTAATGGCCCCCGTGCGGCGGGCGCGTGACCTGCTCCGGGGGCAGTCCAGTGGCGCATCCGACTTGCATGAAGAAATCTGGGCCCTCAAAGATATCTCCTTTACCGTAAATCATGGCGAGGTGGTGGGGTTAATTGGGCGGAACGGGGCCGGCAAAAGCACCCTGCTCAAAGTGCTGTCGCGCATCACAGAACCCACGGAAGGCATTGCCCGGATTCATGGCCGGGTTGGCTCCCTTCTGGAGGTGGGCACCGGTTTCCATCCTGAGCTGACCGGACGTGAAAATGTATACCTCAACGGTGCCATCCTGGGCATGAAGCGTTCTGAAATTGACAGTGCCTTTGACGAAATTGTCGCCTTTGCCGAGGTGGAGAAGTTCATCGACACGCCGGTCAAACATTACTCCAGCGGTATGCGGGTGCGGCTGGCTTTTGCCGTGGCCGCCCACCTGAACCCCGAGATTCTACTGGTGGATGAAGTGCTGTCGGTGGGGGACGCACGTTTTCAGCGCAAATGTTTAAACAAGATGGAAGACGTGAGCCACGGCGGCCGTACGGTGATTTTTGTTTCGCACAACATGGCTTCCGTGACGCGGCTGTGCCCTCGGGCCATCTTGCTGGAGCAAGGGCAGGTGGTGGCGGACGGCCTGTCGCACAAGGTGGTGGCGTCGTACATGCAGTCTGGTTTGGGCACAACGGCCGCTCGCGAATGGACCAATCTGCACACGGCCCCTGGCGGCAGTATTGCCCGACTGCGCGGGGTGTCCGTGCGCGGCGAAAGTGGCGAACCCACCGACGCTATCGACATCCGCTATCCATTCACCGTGGAGATGGAGTACGACGTCCTGGAACCTGGCTATAAACTGCTGCCGCACTTTCACTTTGTCAACGAAGAGGGCATCAAGCTGTTTATTGCCAATGACCTGGACCCAGAGTGGCGCGGCCGGGAACGGCCGTCTGGCCGCTACATCAGTAAAGCCGAGGTGCCGGGCAACTTGCTGGCCGAAGGCATGGTCTTTGTACAGGTGTCGATGATGACCCTGGAGCCAATTATCCAGCAGTTCCTGGAGCCGGATGCGGTGGCGTTTCACGTGGTCGACAGCCTGGAAGGGGACTCGGCCCGCGGCGACTATGCCGGAACGATGCCGGGATTGGTACGGCCGTTGCTCGAATGGAACACGCAATATTACCCCAATGGAAAATAACATGAAGTTAAGCATCATCATTCCCTGCTACAACGGCGCCAAAACGCTGGCCGCGCAGCTGGACGCCCTGGCCGACCAGGCATGGGATCAGCCCTGGGAACTGCTCCTGGCTGACAACGGCTCCACCGACAACAGCCGCGCCATCGCCGCGCAGTACGTTGGCAAAATTCCCAACCTGCACATCCTTGATGCCTCGGCCAAACGCGGCGCGTCGTACGCTCGGAATGTGGGGGTTACAGCCGCGCAAGCCGAAGCCGTGGTTTTTGTGGATGCCGATGACGTGGTCGCGCCCGGTTGGCTGGCCGCCATTGGTGAAGCCTTACAGCAGCACCGGGCGGTCGCTTCCGCCTTTGACTACACGCAGTTAAACAACCGCTCCAGGCAGGAATACATGAAGGGCAACCAGGCAACCGAGTTGCAGCAGCTGTGGTACCCACCCTACGCCTACCACGCGGGCGGCTGCGGCCTGGGCGTGCACAAATCGGTGCACAACGCTATTGGCGGCTTCGATGAATCGCTGCGCCGCCTGCAAGACACAGATTACTGCCTGCGCCTTCAGCAGCAAGGCGTTGAGCTGAAGTTCATCCCGAATGCACTGATCTACATTCGCAACAGCGATAGCTGGCAGGGTGTTTTTTACCAGGGGCGCAGCTGGGCCAAAATGAACACCTGGCTGTACAAACGGTACCGTGGCCCGGATCGCATCCCCAAAGC
>CAUJGI010000731.1 GCA_963169155.1 Chloroflexota bacterium | reverse complement strand
CCGCGCCGGCCGTCAGGGAGAAAAGAAACGCATCCGTACCTTGCGGGATCTGGATGTAGCGGCTCGGCGATTGGGCGAGACAGGTAAGCTGTTGCTTTCACTCAACCCCCATGAGCCAATCTACCTGGATGAGGTTCTCTTCAGCATCATCTCCCGGGAGCAGTTGGAAACAGCCGTCACCCAGGTGGATACCCTCACCCGGCCGCCGGATGACAACTATTACGAACAGTTGCTCAATCATTACAACCAGTTTCGCCGTTTCCTGCCCACATTTTGGTACACCTTGGATTTTGACGGCTTGGAAAGCGAAGCCGATCTTCTGGAGGCCATCGCTTTCCTCAAAGGGCTGGAATCGCTAAATCTGCCTATGCTCAAGAGAAGCGACCGGGAACAGATTGTGGATGAAGTGCCGCAAGATGTTATCACGGCCGTCTGGCAACCATACGTCATCGGTGAAGGCGGGCACATCCATCTGCACTACTACACCTTTTGCGTCCTACTTCAACTGAGGGATGCCTTGCGCCGTCGTTCGATTTTCGTCGCCGGCAGCGAACGCTGGGGCGATCTCCGCGACAACCTCCTGTCGGAAAGTGCCTGGCGCAAGGTCAAAACGCAAGTCTGCCGCTCGTTAGGACACCCAACCACACCGGAAACATTTCTGGAAATGCTGGAAAAACAGTTAGACGCAGCTTACCAATTGGTGGCCGATAACCTGCCGGAGAATACCAAAGCCAGGCTGGAAACCGTGGCCGATAAAATCCGATTCATTCTCGAGCCGTTAGAAGGCTTGGAAGAACCGGCTTCGTTGGTGAAGTTGCGGGAGGCCGTCCACGCCCTGCTGCCGCGAGTTAATATCGCCGATATTATTCAGGAAGTAGCGGCCTGGACCGGTTGTTTGGACGATTTTACTCATATCAGTGAAGGGCCGATTCGGGCCAAAGACCTGCCTCTCAGTTTGTGCGCCGTCCTCCTGTCCGAAGCCACAAACCTGGGATTGTCGCCCTTTATAGACCCCGATAACCTGGCTTTGACACGCGGCCGGTTGACCTGGGTACGTCACAACTTCATTCGGACCGAAACCATTGTCAAAGCCAATGCCCGCCTGGTGGCCATGCAGGACACCATTCCCCTGGCCCGCGCCTGGGGCGGCGGTGAAGTCGCCGTAGCCGATGGGCTGCGATTTGTGGTGCCGGTACGTTCGGCTCATGCCGGAGCCAGCGACCGTTACTTTGGCCGGCAGCGCGGCATTACCTGGTATCATTGGATGATAGACCAGCAGATGGACATTCACGGCATCGCCATCGCCGGCACCCTCAAGGATGCACCCTACTTGCTGGATGGGTTGCTGGAACAGGAAACCCATCATCGGCCTACAGAACTCATTACGGACACCGGCGGTTATAGTGATATTGTCTTCGGGTTCTTCAGATTACTGGGTTATCGCTTCAGCCCTCGGCTGGCCGATTTAGGCGATGCTCGTTTCTGGCGGATGAATCGGCAAACAGACTATGGCATCTTGAATGACCTGGCGCGGCACAAAACCAACAACGATCTCATCTTTGACAACTGGGATGATATGCTGCGAGCGACCGGATCCCTGCAAATGGGGGTGGTGAAGCCATCCGAGTTGATAAAATCGCTGCATCGGGCCGGCCGTACCTCTACCTTGGGGCGAGCCATTGGCGAATTAGGTCGCCTTGAAAAAACGCTTTTTCTCCTTTCCTGGGTGGATGATATTACCTACCGTCGCCGGGTCTTGACCCAATTAACCCGGATTGAGCACCGGCATCGCCTGGCCGGTGCCATTCGTTTTGGCCGGAAAGGGAAATTGTACGAACAGTACCGCGAAGGCCAGGAAGATGAGTTGAACACCCTCGGCCTGGTGCTGAACATGGTCGTGTTGTGGACCACCCGCTACATGGATGCCGCTATTAACTATCTCAAGCAGACAGGATTTGAGGTACGCGATGAGGATGTGGAACGGCTATCTCCGCTGGTGAGCCACCATATTAACTTTGTGGGCAAGTATAACTTTTCATTGCCGGATGAAGTGAAACGCGGGGAACTGCGGCCGTTTCATAACCCGGATGACATGACTGATATAGTCTAGCACATTATGTTAATGAGACCGTAAACTTTCCGACGCTTGCGCCCCATACCCCAAATAGTTTGACAACGATTTCCGTAAAACCAGTATCGGTACCATAAAATAAACCAATTGGGGTCATAGCACACCTCCATCTATATTTTGAATATGTATCTATAGCCTACCAGGGGAGGCAACGGCCGTATATGATTTAGATCAAGTGAGGGTTGAGCGCAGAGTGCGAAAAGTCAGTAATAGGCAAATTCTAAATGATTACTTGACCTTCCTCATCACAAAGTTGCGGTTCAGCTCATAGCCTAGAAAGTGTTCTCGCCCCATACCCGTGAGCACCCACGGCCATTTTACTAATGGTAGATTTTAATATACATGTTGTAGGTGACTACAGGCCAGAATTGCCCGCCGACCTCAAATTTTTTCCTGACCAAATCCGATAAAATTTTGCTTCCCAGCTTCCCTAACTTAACTTTGGTTGGCTAGTTTAACTCTAAAGCCAGTCAGATGAGCCAATAGGCCGAGAAAAGCGCCAATCCAGGCAATGAAGGCAATATAAATAAAATAGCGAGGAATGGCCATGAGGAAGGGTAGGTTCAATGCCTGCGACAGACGAATAGTGCAGGCGGTATACATGCCCAAGGGGAAGACCATGCCCCAATACTGTGGATCGTACGTCAGCGGAAAGCGTTTATAGAGGTGTCGCCACGCCCCCAAAATGAACAGCAGCGGTATCCACCAGGTGCCCGCTGCCCAGAAAAAAAGCGTAAAACCCTTTAGAAAGGGCATAATTTCAGTGAGAAGGGGCCAGTGAGTGGCATTGAGAATAAGTGTAGAGCCAGCCAGGGTGGTGATGGCCACCGCGCCCATATTGATCCAGTAAGGTGGGGTGAGCGCGGCGCTGGTCAATTCTATAAAGGTAAAACGATAAAAAATGAGGGTGATGATGCTTAGGTAAAGTGAACAGCCCAGTAAATACATGC
The DNA here is from genome assembly GCA_963169155.1 of Chloroflexota bacterium. Taxonomy (GTDB): domain Bacteria; phylum Chloroflexota; class Anaerolineae; order Promineifilales; family Promineifilaceae; genus Leptofilum. The sequence continues at coordinate 7,851 of CAUJGI010000731.1, read as the reverse complement.
AGAGCGTGAAGAAAAACCACGCCTCGGGTGGCGTTGGCAATCCAGCCAAAAGGAGTGTGCCTAAAATGGAGACGGCTTGAGTGGCGACAGTGGCAATGAGCCAAGCCCCGTTGATGCCGGTTTCCAGGGTGGGTTTTTGGGAGCGGGTGATAACGGCCGTAAAAAACGCATACATCACCACCAGCCACAGTGCAATCCCCAACCCCCACAATCCCCAGGCCACCGCCTGACTCTTGGTAATTAGCAGCAGCTGCGTACCTAACACGCACGTTCCGGCGATCAAGGTAAAAAAGCCAGGCCCCCGTGCATGACTTTTAACATCAGTCACGACACGGGGAAAGTACACAAAAAGTCGCCAGAGCATTAGCAGCGACAAAATTGCGTAGGCGATGACATTAACGACCAGCAAAGCCTGAGCAATTAAAACCATTTCCAGCAAAAAGGCGGCAATGGATACAATGCCCGTGGCCATTACTAGGGAAAAATAGCCAGGGAAAAGGTCGGCGGCGTTTTGGGCCAGGTGACGACGGCTGAGCAGGTGGCTAATCGAGGCCATACAGGTACCAGAGCAGGCCCAGGTTCAGGCCCAGGCAAACCAGGCTGGCAATAGCCGCTGGCCATAGGATTGCCCTGTCACCACCTAGAAAAGCGTTCATGGTGGCGGTAAACAGCCATAACTGCAAGATGATGATGATGACGACAATGAAAAGGATGCCAGAAGCAATGGTTAAGCGTTGGGAGCGGGCAAAGCGAGATTTTCGTTTCATACGGTCCTCTTTTCAATGCCGGTGGCCACGATGTTACCTTCTTGCACTTCCAAGGTGACGCGGGCCAACGGCCGTCGCGGAGGACCTGCCAACGGCCGACCCGTCAACAAGTCAAAAATTCCTTCGTGGCAAGGACAGTGCAGCTCACCTTCGGCCACGTGGGGAATAACCGGGCAGGTGAGATGGGTGCACTGCTGCTCGTAGGCCACAAACGTCTCTTCATTCACGCGCACCAGCAGGCGTGCCGGGCTGTGTTCCGCTGGATAGTTGAAGATGAGCGAACCACCTACTGGAATAGCATCTACACTAGTAATCACTTTGGCTTCGGGCGCGGCCTCACGCTGCTGGAGAAAGTCAGCAACCAGGAACCAGAGCTGCCCGGCGCTAAAGGCGGCGCTGGTGAGCAGCAAAAATTTGATGAACTCCCGCCGCGTTAAATATTCATCCTGGGGCCAATCAATGGGGAAATCCTGGCGCCAGCGCGGTTGTTCGGCTGGGGAACGGCCGTCTGGCGGCACTGTCAATTGATCATACTCATTATCCATAGTCAATCCTCCCCTTATACTTCAACAAACATATTGGCCAGCAGCACATCTTCCACCGGGGCCACTGCTTGCGCCACAGGTGTCTGGTGCAGTGAGGCAGCCACATCTACCAGATTCAGCGGTGTTTCGCGGGGCACCATCATGCTAACCTTGGTGGTGACAGTTTGGTTGCCAAACTGGAAGCTGTTTACCGGCCGGGAACGCGGCCGTAACTGTCGAATTTCTTCCCGCGTGCCGTAGAACAGGGCCTGGCTGGGGCAAACTGAAGCGCACATCGGCTTCAGCCCGACAGAGGTGCGGTCGTAGCACATGTCGCACTTCATCATCAGGTTCATGCCGTTGTTCATTTTGGGCACGCCAAAGGGGCAGGCCAGCACGCAGTTGTTGCAGGCAATACAGCGCGGTTTACGGGCTGTCTGCACCACGCCATCGGCCGTGCGCTTGATGGCATCGGCCGGGCACACCTCGGCGCAGGTAGGCGAATCGCAGTGCATGCAGATGACCGGCACCGTTTGTGGCGAACTGTTGCGGTCAACGTAATCCAGCTGGATCATCGACTGGCCTTTGTGCGTGTCGCACTCGGTACACGCCTGCACACACGCCTGGCAGCCAATGCAGCGGCTGGGGTCGATAAAAAACTCCATTTCAACTGGCTTAGGCATTGATCACCTTCTTGATTGCTAATTCACGTACAGTTTTTTGAATACATTTTCCCTGTGGTACTTCAGATATTTAACGTGCCTTTGGGTCATTCCCGAAATCTTCATATCAGGATTGATGCCCAACTTTTGTCTATCTTTTTCACCTTAAGAATCGCTGATCATAATCTTTCCATCGTCAGCAAAAGTGATAAATCCACTATCAAAAGCGACATCAAGATTCGGAATGAGTAGCAGTCCATTGTATACATCTGACGTTCGGTGTTGCTTGACTCGCGCCAGGGCTTAATGTGTGAAGCCCTCAAAATTTCTGCTTTTTGACAGTTGGTAACAGCACATTTGCCCCAATACCTTATTAACCCTGTTCGGAATTGCTCTTGCCCCACTCGGCTTTGGATAATTGATTCACGTTCTGTTTTCTGTAAGTTTTGGTTTTGAGGACTGGATTCGTATTCTCTTATTTCTCGAATTGGATTAGACAACGGAAACACAAATTCATCATAAACAGGCTCTGGCACATACCGGTTCAATTCTTGACGCAAATAGACCAAAACCTCTGGCATGTGCCGTTGCTGGCTATCTTCACGCAATTGGGAAAACTTCTTCGCCACTTTACCAACATATGCAAAGTGGTGTTGGCGTATTGTAGGCCAAATCTGTAGATAATCTCCGGAAGGCGAAGGCATGTAATATCCATTTATTGAGGGAATTCGAGTATATTCCGGGTAATCATCAGTGTCCCAACGCCAATTGTTAGAGAGATTCAGCATATTTTGTTCTTCTTTGGATTTTTGCAGAAGTTCATGATCAAGTGCCATCCATAAACCTTGTTTGTGAACGGTCAATACGATTATGCTGCCAACCAAGAGCCTAAGGCGATTAGCATCAACGATGTAATACACGCCCCACTTGTTAGCACCATGAGAATGTGCTTCAGTTAACGATTCCACGAACACGGATAAATAAAGTCTTCTGACTTCCCTATCAGGAATAAGAAGTGTTATTTCGCTTTCTATTTCTATTTTGGAAGTGTCACTTTGCATTGTCACTCAGCTCGTTCACTGAATACCGATTACTCTTTACCGATTACCGGAATCCGCCTTCCTCACCCGTACAGCACACACTTTATACTCCGGGATTTTGGAGATGGGATCTTGCGCTGAAATAGTGAGCTGATTGACCGATTTACGCCCGGGCCAGTGGTAGGGGATAAAAATGGTGTCCGGGCGGATGGTTTTGACCACCAATGCTTGCAGCGTGGTGCTGCCGCGGCGGGATTCGGCCGTTACCCAATCGCCATCTTTTATACCCAGCTTCTCCGCCAGCGTTGGATGCATCTCGATGCGCGGTTCCGGGTAGTTGTCCACCAGCGGGCCGATGCGCCGCGTCTGCGTGCCGGACAAAAACTGGCTGACCACCCGGCCGGTCGTCAGGATGAGCGGGTACTCGTCGTCCACGTCTTCGGTAGGTGGCATGTAGGGGGCCACGTTGAAGCGGGCTTTGCCATCTGGAAAGTAAAAGGGGCCTTTACCCTGGGCTACCGGATTCCATGAGCCTGGCTCAAAGAGACGTGGCGTGCCCGTGTGTTCCGCGTCCGGGCAAGGCCAGAAGACGCCGTTCTGCGCTTCCAGTTTCTCATAGGTGATGCCGGAATAATCGGCAATGCCGCCTTTGGATGCCTGTCCCAGTTCGGCAAACATCTCAGCCGGGCTGCTGAACGTCAACCCTTTTTCTCGACCCAGCGCTTGGGCAATATCCTGGATGATGACCCAATCTTCGCGAGCCTCACCAGGGCAGTCGACTGCCTTGTTGATTTTGATGACGCGCCCTTCGGCTGTCGTTACCGTGCCTTCATCCTCTTCATGCAGCGAACCGGGCAGGACAATATCGGCATAGCGGGCGGTTTCGTTGAGGAAGAAGTCGATGGCCACGTAAAATTCCAGCTTTTCCAGTTGGGCGCGCACAAAATTATTGTCCGGCAGGGAAACCAGCGGGTTGAAGCAGATGGAGAGCAATCCCTTGATTTCACCCTGGTCGATTTTACGGAAAATTTCGTAAGCGTCCACGCCAGGTTGCGGTAGATCGTCGGGATCCATGCACCAAACGCCAGCGACGTAAGCGCGGTGTTCGGGGTTGCCCAGATCGCGCGCGCCGGGAAGCTGGTCGCATTTTTGGCCGTGTTCGCGGCCACCCTGGCCGTTGCCCTGCCCGGTGATAGTGGCGTAGCCGCAGTTCTCGCGGCCAATGCGCCCCGAGGCCAGGACGATGTTGATGGCTCCCATCACGTTCTGCACGCCGTGGCTGTGGTGCTCAATGCCGCGGGCGTGCATGAGGAAGCTGGTGCTGGCCGTGCCCCACCATTCGGCCGCCTGCCGGATGCCTTTTTCAGCGATGCCAGTGACTTCGGCCGTTTTTTGTGGCGTCCACTGCTGTACATGCTCGGCAACGGCGTCAAAGCCAACAGTGTGGTTCTCAATGAAATCGTGATCCAGCCAGTCGTTTTTGATCATCAGGTGCAGGATGCCATTGAAGAGGGCGATGTCCCGCCCTGGTTTGATGGGCAGGAAGAGGTCGCAGGTGCGGGCAATGGGGGTAATGCGCGGATCGACAACGATAATTTTTGCCCCATGTTCGCGGGCCTGCCAGACGTAGTCGGTGGTGATGGGGGCGCATTCGGCCACGTTGGCCCCGCTGATCCAGATCATTTCTGCGCCCAGAATGTCGTTCCAGGGGTTGGCGGCGCGGTCAATGCCAAACGATTTTTTATTACCGGCGGCGGCACTGACCATGCAGAGACGGCCGTTGTAATCAATATTGGCTGTACGCAAGCACATGTGGGCAAATTTGCCCATCAAGTACGTTTTTTCCGTGGTCAGGCTGGCCCCGCTGAGGAGGGCGAAGGCGTCACGGCCGTATGCCGTTTGGATGCGTTCAATCTCGTCGGCGACGCGGCGGATGGCCTGAGCGTAATCCATCGCTTTAAAGCCGCCAGGGGCAGCGGTATCCCGCTCGTAGGCGTGCAGCAGCCGGTCGGGGTGGGCGCCTTGCAAATAGCGCTTGACCCCTTTGGGGCACAGCTTGCCCCGGTTGAAGGGAAACTCATACCAGGGCTCAAAGCCAATTACTTCGTTATCTTTGACTTTAAGCTGAATGCCGCACTGCTGGCCGCAAAAGCAGCAGTGGGTCTTGACTAATTTGTCTGGCTCGACCCCGGTGTCCAGCCGCACGCCGCGGGTGTAAGCCAGCGTGGGGCCAAAAGGGTCTTTTGTCGTGATAGATTCAAGGGGGACGTTGGCCATCTTCCTTAATCTCCTTTTCGATCAGGATTGGGGGCCTCATGCAAAATCGCGAGAAAAACTAAGGGCTCATCCAGCGCCTTAATGGTGTGATTTTCACCGGGATCGAACAATATCATGGTGTCAGGACCAATCTTGCGTGCCTGGCCGTCGCCGCCAGCAAAGTGGCCTTGCCCCTGCAAAACGACGATGTTTACTGGTGAATTGGGGGCGTTGTGTTCCTGTACAGTCTGTCCTGGCTGAAGTGCGAAGCGCAAGATACGGCCGTGTTGGTCAACATGAAGCGGTTCAGCATTGGGGTTTGGTTCATTGAAAATAATGTTCTCGTGTACTTTAAAGGTTTTCATAAAATTTTTTCCTTGTAAATAGGACGCAGATTTGCCTGATCACACTGATCAGGTAAATCAGGTAAATCTGCGCCCCATTTTTATTGATGGTGGTGTGCCGCCGTTTATGAAGTCTCCTGTATAAATCCCCGCTAGAAGCCCTAGGCGTGAAAGTTGCGGGCGTCTTCATCACCCAGCGGGCCTTCGCCCTGGCCGGGATTGACGTAAGTGGGTGTGGGCGGCGTGGTGTGGGTAGTTACGGCCGTTCCGCCACGCGCCAATTGCCAAAGTTGGCCTTGTGCCTGGGCTACAGCTGTCCGGCGACAGGGGGGACAAATCCACTGGTAATGACCTACATCACTGTTGGGAATTTCGTATTTGTATCCCAGTTCTGCTTCGACCTGGATCAGGTCGTTGATGTGCATCAGCGAGGAAAATGGCTGGCCGCAGCGGCGACAGTGGGCTGCCTCTTCGCGCTCGCCTACTTCTTTGTAAAAACGCACGCCCAACTGTGCCGGACGCTGGAAAATGTGGAAGAACTTGCCAAACGGCAGCCACAAAAAGGTCATGATGACGGTAACGGCGTGCAAAATGGCGATAAAGTCATAGGCATAGCCGCGCATCCAGGTATAGCTGGCGGTCAGCATCAGGCCGGTCAGACTGACGGCAAAAAGCAGAATGAGGGGTAGAAAATCTTCGGTGAACAGTTGCAAAGCGGCCGCGCCCTCTTCCCGCATCCGGCGGCGCATGGCCAACATCACCCCCGCAATGACAATGAAGGAAGACCATACCAGTCCATGAAAAGCAAAGAAGGCAAAGACAGAATCAACGGGAAAGGTGAAGGTGGGAAAACCAAACACATATGCCTGGTAGAGAGACAGATCATCGGGGATGGATTCAAAGTGGAGCCAACCGAAAACGAGGGGAAAGGTAATGACGATAGCGATGATGCAGCCCCACATGATGAGCAGGTGGGTGATACCGCGAACTCTGTCGCGGGCCAGAATGAAGCGGTTGATGAGGAAGTCGTTGAAGACGTGGCTGACCCAGGCACGCAAGTTGCGGGCACGATGGCCGCCTTTGAAGAAGGTTTGCCAGCCACGCTTCCAGTAAACGGCCGTTGGCGGCCGTTGCAGCCACATCGCATACCGGTACGTCAGGCCAAAGGTGGCAAAAAGCACGGAGGCGGTATAGGCAACAAGGGCGGCGTCAAAGTGGGCCAGATTACGGGAGCCGACAAGGACAAGTATACCCAAAACCAGCGTGATCCCTAGGCCCCAGGCCGCCGATATTGTGACCTCTCGATTCATGCGCTACCTCCTCTTTGCAAAGGGCCCAACCTTGATCTAACAGCAGTTTAGCACAGCAAATTCGTAACAGCAAAGACGCTCTCTTATCGCCTTGCCTCTGCCCTCGAATCGGTCAGGAGACTTATGGGATTTATTGTTGACCATCAGATATGCCGCCCGGTATTTAGCCCACTTGATCTAAATCAAGGCTAACCAACTTGCACACGTTTATTCTGTTGTCATAGAAATGATTAAAGTTTGGCTTGCAGGAAATGAAACATGGTTGAAGAAAACTGGTTTCCTCAAATTGAAAAAGAGCTTTGCACCGGTTGCGGAGATTGCATTGTCATCTGCCCCACCGACGCTTTAGAACAGGTAAGCGGCGTTGCCGTTGTCACCAAACCAGCCGCGTGCAACTACTGTGGCGAGTGTGAAACCATCTGCCCGGTTGAGGCCATCGCCCTGCCATACCAGATCGTTCTGGAGTCTGACTTATGACCTCGCTGCTGCAAACATTCATAACTGAAGAGCTGGTCTTGACAGCAATTAAAGCAGTTATTGATCCGGAACTGGGCCTCAACATTGTTGACCTGGGTCTCATTTACAGCGCAGATATTGGGGAGGACGGCCGTATCACCATCACTATGACGCTCACCACACCCGGCTGTCCCCTTCACGCCAGCTTTGCCCAGGAAATTGAGCGCGTGCTGTGGCAATCTATTCCCGACTTAACCGGCGTATCTGTCGAACTGGTTTGGGAGCCACCCTGGAACCCGATGATGATTTCCCCTGAAGGACGAGCCTTGCTGGGAATCGATTGAACCCTGGAGTATCACGTGGACACGACAAAAGATGCTGTTTTTCGCGCCTTGCGCACCGTGAACTACCCTGGCTTTTCCCGTGACATCGTCTCATTTGGCCTAGTACACGGTGTTCTGATGGAGGGCACAACTGCTCGCATCGGTCTGG
>CAUJGI010000730.1 GCA_963169155.1 Chloroflexota bacterium | reverse complement strand
GCACGCCGCTGGTCTACTTCTTCCTCAACCGCCTCAATCCGTCCCAAACCAGCCTGTGGCAGGGCATCTTTGTCTGGCTGCTGCACATCGGCACGGGGGCGGCCCTGGTGGGCGTGGCGCGGCAGCTGCCGGGGTCGCGGTTTCAGTGGGCGCTGTGGGCATTAACGGCTGTTCCGCTCAGCCTCGCCCTGGCCTGGATCAGCCCCAACCCCTTTGGCCGCGACCTGGCGCTCATCGCCGCGGCGGGCGCGATCTTGGCCGCGGGCATCGTCGCCTGGTTCACCATCAACCCCGGCTTCCTGGCCGGGGGCGACCGGCTGCTGATGGCCCTCTTTATTTTGTTGGGCATCGGCACCTACATCGGGATGAGCTACTTTTTAGGCAGCGAGCTTTTGGCAGGGAACGGCCGTTGGCTGGCAACGGCCGTCATTTGTCTGGGCACGAGCCTGGGTCTGGCATTGATGGCCCCGCTGCTGCTCAACTTTGCCCGCTCCCGCTTTGCCATCCCCTGGGGCTTGTTTGCCCTGGCCATGCTCATCACCCCCTGGCTGCAGCTTTATCCTCAGCTGGACTTCACCCTCATCACCCTCTGGCTGTACGCCGCTGTGCTTTACTGGCTGCTGGGCACCCTGGCCCAATTCAGCCGCTTGGAAACGGCCGAAAATGGCAGCAGCATCTTCAGCGAACGGCAGCGGCTGATCAACAGCTTCAACCAGTTCCTGCACGCCCTCTTCACCAGCTACGAAACGATCTTCGGCCAGCGCCGCCTGGCCCTGATCCAGAGCCAGATGGCTGCCCTGGGCGCGCTCGATGCCGACTCAACCATTTTGGAACTGGGGCAGCACGCCCAAAAAGCGCTGCTCCTGGCCGTCGACCGGCTGGACGACCTGGCCGGGACGCCCTTCACCCGCAAAGCGGGCCAGGCCGCCTACGACAGCCTGGACTGGCTCGATGCCGAAACGCTGGCCCGGCACGTCCTGGGCAAAACGGAGTGGGGGGCGCAGCTGGCTCAGGGCTTCATCCGCACCCGCGACAAGCGTATCGACCTCATTCGCCAGGCGGACCTGTTTGCCGGGTTCGACCAGGAAGGTGTGGAGGAGCTGCTGAAGGTGATGCGCCGCTGGCGCACCCGGCCCAACCAAATCATTGCCCATGCGGGGCGCGATGCCTTCTACTTTTACCTCATCGAAGCGGGGGAAGTGGGCGTGTACCACAACGGCGTGCAGCGGGCGGTTTTGTCGGCGGGCGGGTATTTTGGCACGGCCGCTTTAGCCGGAAGCGGCGTCTACCAATTCACCTACCGCGCCCTCACGCCGCTCACCACCCTGGTGATCCACCGCGATCAATTCGACCCGCTGCTGCGCGCCGACACCACGCTGGCCCAGCAGGTCAGCTCCGGCGCGGAGGAACGCAGCCTGCTGCGGCAGATGCCGCTGTTCAACAGCCTCAGCCCGCAGGAGCTGGCCTCGGTCGATGCCCGGCTCCAGCCGCGCCGCGTGCGTGCCGGGGAGCAGTTTGTGCAGCAGGGCCAGCCGCGCAGCCACCTGTTCATCATTGCCGAGGGAGAGGTTGAGGTATTTGTGACGGAGGAAGGCGAGGAGCGAATCATTGGGCGGTTGGGGCCGGGCGAACATTTTGGCGAATACGCCCTTTTTGCCGACACGCCCTATCATGCCAGCGTGCGTGCTGTGGCAGACGGCCGTCTGCTGCTGCTGGACGAGGCCAAGTTTGACGAACTGGTGGCCACCTGCGAGCGCATGACCCATTACGTGGAGCAAATTGGCAGCGGCCGTCTCATCGCCACCCGCCGCCGCGCCACCCCTGCGGCGCTCATTTCGTAGGTCAGTTTTACAAAATTAGCCTACTGTTTGCTTCAAACCAACCTGCTATTATGCTGAAAGACGGCCGTTCCCCCACCACCATCATCGTAAACCGCTCCAACACATTATTTCGCCAAAGCTTCAAGCGCCGGGCCGTATTGTTGGATAAATTCATCAAGCTGCCTGGCAAACGTCGGTTCAATGTCCGCAACTGCAGGACGGTTTAGCTCGATAATCAATCGTCCTTCTGCTGCTTCAACCGATACAGAAACCTCGCTGCCTTCGTGCAAACCCAACTGCTCAATCACATCTTCGGGCAAAGATATGACCAAACTATCACCAATTTTGAAAATTTTGCTAACCATGATCATCAAGAGACTCTTTCACGCAGCGGCTCATTTTTGGGTGCCACGTTTAACACGGCCGTATCACCCGCTTAGCCCTGGCCATCATTTGCACCGTATCCGCCATATTGCCCACTTCGCCAATTTGCAGCATCTCCTGCCGCTGGAAGTGCCCCAGGCAGGTGCCGCAGGTGACAATGCGCCCCCCGCGGGCTTCCAGTTTGCGCAGGCTTTCCAGCGCCGGGCCGTCGGCGGTGGTGGTCAGGAAGACGCCGCTGTTGACGCAGCCTATCACATCCACCGGCACAGCCGAATCCGCCAGATGCTCCAAAAACGCCAGCAGCAGCTTACGCCCCAGCTGTGCGTCGCCCTCCCCCATCTTGTCTGAATTGAGATACAAAAAGTTCATCACCACGGCTCCTTGCTAACCAAAATAGAATCAGCGGGAATTTTAACAGGTTTACCAGCAGTTTCCTTGCTGAAAAATCCGAATTCGGGGAAGTAGGTTATAATGTTTTTGGGATCGGTGTAGGAATAGAAAATTCATTTAATCCAAGTTTCAGACTTAAGACATATCTTGAAGGTGAGTTCCATGCAAACCTGAAATCCGGTAAAGCC
>CAUJGI010000729.1 GCA_963169155.1 Chloroflexota bacterium | reverse complement strand
ATTTACGCTTTTTTCTTTCGAAAACCATGTACGGTTTACTTAAGTAGCTTATTCATGAATCGGACTGACCTGTTTCAAACGGCCGTAACCAAAGCCAAAGCTGGTGAACGCAGCCAGGCACGCGACCTGCTGCTGGAGCTGGTAGAAGTAGAGCCGAAGCATGAACTGGCCTGGCTCTGGCTCAGTGAACTGGTCGACGAACCTGAAGACAAAATCATCGCCCTGGAAAACGCCCTCACCATCAACCCCCAGCGCCCCCAAACCCAAAATCGGCTCAATGCCCTGCGCGCCAGGTACCAGGCGGCCCGCGAACCGGCCGAAGATCAGTTCGCCAGCAACGGCTTCCATCCGATGGCCACCACCCTCGAAGACGTGGAGTTTGCCGAAATCCAGCAGCAGTTGGCCGCCGGAAACAAGCAGGCGGGCCGGGAACGACTGGCCGCCTTTTTGCGCCGCTACGCCAATCACGAAGCTGGCTGGTGGCTCATGGCGCAAAACGCCGACACCCAATCGAATCGGCTCACCGCCCTGGACCACGTGCTGCGGCTGAACCGCCAACACCCCGAAGTGCCCGCCATCCTGGCCACGATTACGCCCGCCAGCGAAGAATTTTTGGCCATGGGCCGCCTTTATGAGCGGCTGGAGCAGTGGCAGCAGTCCGAGTTCTACTATAAGCGGGCGCTCAAATCACCCGTCAATGCGGATCGTTTGCTGGCCCAAAAACGGCTGCCTCACGTCGCCGAGCAGGTACGGTTTGCCAACATCAAGTACACCAGTCCGGCCGCCACGGTGGTACGGCTGGCGACTGGGCCAACCTTGCTCTACACCCTGCTGGTCCTCGTGCAGTCCGGGCTGAAGCCGCTGCAAATATCGCCTCTACTGTGTACGGGCAACCTGGTGTTTATCGCCGGGCTGCTGCTGTGGGGCGGCTTAATTTACTATCCAGAACATCCCTGGCTGGAACGATGGCGAGGAACGGCCGTGTCCGCCGCCCACAATCTGCCCTTACGCCTCATCGCCATTACCTGCGTCGCCCTGCCCATCCTGGTCCTCCTGCTCTTGGCTATCAGCCGCCTGCTGGCCTTTGACCTGGACCTGAACAGCCTCCTATGATTCCGCTAACCGATCTCCAGCCGAACCGCTATACCAGCTTTCCCTTCATGACCATGCTCATCATCCTGCTGAATATGTTTGTCCTCATTGGTCAATTTCTGCTGGTCGAATTTAATATGGACACCTATATCAAGTCCATTTTCCTGTTTGGCAGCGTGCCCACCTTTGTCATCGACCAGATGGCCGGTGGAGCCTTAGCCACCCTCACCTCTACCTTCATGCATGGCGGTATTTTGCACCTGGCAGGCAACATGCTGGCCCTCTGGGCCTTTGCCCAGCGCGTGGAGGACGCCTGCGGCCATTGGCGCTTCCTCGCCTTCTATCTCACCTGCGGCGTGGTGGCCGACATCATCAGCACCATGAGCCGCTCCACGGAAAGCATTCCCGGCATTGGCGCCAGCGGCGCGGTGTACGGCATCATGGCCGCCTACCTGATCTTGTTTCCTGGGGGGAAAATTCAAGTGCTGCTCTTTTGGGGCTTTGGCTTCGCCCGCATTCCCTTTCGGGCGTACTGGGTCATCCTCCTTTTCTTTCTCAAAGAGATTCCCATCGCCCTGGATGTGCTGCTGATCAACGTGGAATCCAGCGTGGCCCACTGGGCACATCTCGGCGGTTTTTTTGCCGGGACGCTCATCTTTCTTTTCTTGCGCCCCGATGCTTTTCACCGCTTCCGTAATGAACTCCCTCTCTGAAATTATGTCCAGGCAGCGGCGGCATTTTTAACAACTCAGCACAAAAATGGTAGCGCAGTTTATCGCAACCCAGAACCGCCACAATACCATTTTCAGTAATGTCAAAAATGGGTATACTTTCCATAATGAGCGATCTAAAACACGATCTTCTCTGGGAGCAGCTGGTAGCAACAGTTCTCGATAAGCAGTCAACATTATGAGCGATACATTAACCGGCAAGAAAATCGGCAAATACGTCATTAAAGAAAAGCTGGGCAGCGGCGGTATGGCCGAGGTCTATAAAGGGTACCAGGAAAACCTCGACCGCTTTGTGGCTATCAAGCTGATGCACGCTTTTCTGGTGGCCGACCAGGATTTTCTGAACAGATTCCAGCGCGAAGCCCGCGCCATGGCCGCCCTCAACCACCCTAACATCGTCGGCGTCTACGATTTTGACGTGTACGGGGAAAACAGCTATTACCTGGTAATGGAATACATCCGGGGCGGGACGCTGAAGGAACGTCTGGAAGATCTGGCGCAGCGGGGTGAACACCTGCCATTAACCGATGTCGTTAAAATGATTGCCGAGATCGCCGACGCGCTGGCCTACGCCCACCGCCGCGACATGGTGCACCGCGACATCAAACCGGCCAACATCATGCTCAACGAAGACACCGGACGCGCCGTGCTGACCGACTTTGGCATTGTAAAGCTGATAGGCAGCCAGTCGATGGCGTTTACGGCCACCGGCGCGCTGATTGGCACCCCGGCGTACATGTCGCCGGAGCAGGCGCTGGGCAAATCTGGCGACCACCGGGTGGATATTTACTCGTTGGGCGTCATGCTGTTCCAGATGGTGACGGGTGCTCTGCCGTTTGATGCCGATACGCCGCTGGCCGTCGTGATGAAACACGTCAATTCACCCACGCCAGAACCCAGCAGCATCATCCCCGATATTCCGTGGGGCTTGCAGGAAGTGATCATGAAGGCGATGGCCAAATCGCCGGAAGATCGCTTTAAGTCGGCTGGGGAGATGGCCGCCGCGTTACGCGCCGTTGATTTGTCGGCCACCGCCAGCCGCCCCATCATCCCACTGCCACCACCCGCAGCCACTATCGACTACCCCACCCCAGCCAAAACTGAGGTGATGCTGCCGGTAGCAAATACGGCCGTTGCCGCTCCCCACACACCTGCCCCCAGCGAAACCAAAAAACGCCCCGTCTGGCTCTTTGCTGGCCTGGGCCTGGTTGTGCTGCTGGCCATCGTCGGTGGTGTGTTGGCCGCCAATGGCGTCTTTGGCGGCGATGCCACCCCCACCGCAGCGGCCGTTGTCGAGGCGGTTGATACCGAAGCACCAACCACTGCCAATGCCCTCGAACCGACCGAAACCGAAGAACCCAACGCGCTGGCCACCGAACTGGCCCAGTTGACCATCAATCTGACGGCCGATGCCCGCGAAACAGAAACGCCCACGCCGTCACGCACACCCAGCCCCACGGCCACCGGTACCGCCACAACCAACGCCACCGCCCAATTTTTGCTCACCTGCGAGCCAGGCGTGACGCTGGTATCGGCTTACCGCAGTGGGTTTGCCAGCAATGCGGTTACCACCCAGTTCACCTTCACCGCTGCCTGGGTGCTGCGCAACAGCGGCAGCTGCCCCTGGCCAGACGGGCTTACCTGGGAATACGTTGAAGGCGAAACGTTTGAGTATGAGGGCGATCCCATTCCTTTAGAAGAACCAGTCCCCGCTGGTGAGGAAATAACGATCACCGCGCAGCTCCGCGCACCAGCTTCCCCAGGGGTCTACGAAAGCACCTGGCAGCTGGTGGATGAAGCGGGGAATGTGTTTGGCGAGCCAATGACGTTTGAATTCCGCGCCTTCCCACCCGCCACCAACACACCAACACCAACGCCCACCCCGGAGGCGACGCCAACTTCTGCCGCGGCAACCGGCGGGCAGGTGGCCTGGACCCCAGGTCTGATCAACAACTGTGAGTACATCGGCGACGACTGGCGCTGCCAGCTGACCATTCAGCCTTACATTGATGGCAGCAACATTGTTGGCGAATACACGGTGTTTGTTTTTGACTTACCGGGCGGCCAGGCGACCACCTATCGTGGGCCGGGGCCGTTTTACCACTTTGTGATTGCCCGCCGCTGTTCAGCCTACAACCAGTCGCTGCGCATCATCGACGATGTGACGGCCACCGAGCTGACGGCCAACGTGTACGTAGACCCCAACGTCTACTTCCCCGGCGGCTGCACCGAACCATAGAAGAAGGGCCACAGAGTACACAGAGGTTCAAGAGAGGCAAGAGATATCTGCTTCCTCATTTTCTCTGTGTCCTCTGTGGCAAAAAATTCCTAGCGCAGCACCACTTCAGTCCAGGCTTCAATCCAGGTTTCACGGTTGGCATCAATGGTTTGCGGGTCGATTACGGCCGTTTCCGCCGCTACCTGCGTCCATTCCACAAACTCAGCTGGCAGTTCGGCCGTTTCATTGGCCGGGTAGACAAACATATTCAGCGGCATATCCTCCTGGAATGGCTGGCTGAGAATGTAATCCACCAGCTGCTCGGCCAGGTCGCGGTTTTCGGTGCCTGCCAGGATGCCCACAAACTCCACCTGACGGAAACACATGCCGGGGGCCACGATGCTGGCGCTGGGCGCTTCGTCCACTGGCGGATCAGCATAGATAAATTCGGCGGGTGGGCTGCTGGCGTAGGAAACGACCAACGGCCGTTCCCCATCGCTGGCCACAGTAAAGCTGCCGTAATACGCCTCCTCCCAGCCATTGGTCACCAACACATCGTTAGCGCGCAGCTCGGCCCAAAAATCCAGGTAGCCATCTTCACCAAATTCGGCAATCGTGGCCAGCAAAAAGGCCAGGCCTGGGCTGGACGTTGCCGGGTTTTGCACCACGAGCAGCCCCTCGTAGGCCGGATCGGTCAGATCGCTCAGGGAGCCGGGCAGCGGCAGACCGTTTTCAGCAAACCAGGCTTTGTCGTAGTTCAAGCACACGTCGCCATAATCAACCGGCAGCAGCCGGTAGGTGGGGTCCGCCTCCAGGGCATCGGGGATTTCCGCCAGCAGCGGCGATTGGTACGCCTCAAAAATGTCGGCATTCAGCGCCCGACCCATGAAAGTGTTATCCACGCCAAAAAAGACGTCGGCCAGGGGCGCATCTTTGGCCAGGATAGCCTGGTTCAGCGCCGCGCCGGTATCACCCGAGGGCAGCAGCTCGATGGTGACATTGTGTTCAGCCTCAAAGTTGGCAATCGCATCTTCGCTGATGGCAAAGCTGTCGTGCGTCATCAGGGTCAGCACGGCTGGTTCATCGGAGCCGCAGGCGGTAACGGCCGTCATCAACAAAAGTAAAAGTAAAAGGTAACGTTTCATCGTTTCTCCTTCGTTTTAAGGGCTGGTGGTTGGTGGTTGGCAAGCGATCAGCCCCTAACTACCAGCCACGGTGTGTATACAAAGTAAAATGCCGCGGCTAATTTCGACTGTAGCGGATACGGCCGTCAGCCGGTTGCTAACGCCGCGTGCCTGGCCAAATTGCAGCATTTCATGGGTAAGCGGCCACTGCAAGCCAGTGGTACCAACCATCTGCACGTCGCCGCGCAGCGGGATGAGCGACACCAAATCGCCCACCTGCCCCACAATGGTGGTCTGCTGGCGCACCAGCCACGCCTGCTCGGTAGCGGTGACCAACCTCACGGCGGTGTTGGCCAGGGCGGGATGGCTAAGCAGCAGCACGTTGGCCAGCATCTGGTCCAAACGGCCACCCAGCAGGCCAAACAGCCAGATTTCCGCAAAGCCCTGCTCAACGGCCAGCAGCAGGGCCAGCTCCAGGTCGGTTTCGTCTTTGGCGGGTGGATGCTGGTTAAAGGGCACCTTGCCTTCGGTCAGCCAGGTCTGCACCTGCGGGGGCAGCGAGTCCATGTCGCCAATCACCCGGTCT
>CAUJGI010000728.1 GCA_963169155.1 Chloroflexota bacterium | reverse complement strand
TGGTGAGCACGTGGAAAAGCAGCCGGACCGCTGCCAAGAGGAGCAGAAGCTGCCAGTCGGTCAGCGTTTGTTTAGAGGTTTTGGTATTCATTCAACCACAGCACTCCATTTTCACTTGCCGAAGAGACCCACACCATGAATGAAAATCCACAGATGGCACAGATTTCGCAGATTGGCGCAGATTGCGCTCAGATTTTATCCGCGTTCATCCGCGTTCATCCGCGTCCTATTTTCAGAAGCGTACAACAACACCTCGCTCTCGCCCTCGTCGAGGGAGAGGCGCTTCTGGCGCTGCATACCTAACTTTTCCAGCAGCTTGATTGATGGCTCATTGTCTGGCTTGACGATAGCCAGGATGGGGGACAGGTTCAACTCGTGGTGGGCATGGTGCAGAACGGCCGTTGCCGCCTCAAAGCCATACCCCTGCCCGGTAAACTGCGGCAGGTAGGCAAAACCGATGTCGGGCTGGGGGAGGGACGGCCGTTTCAACAAACCACACATGCCCAGCCGCGCACCGTCGGATTTGCGCCGCACCAGGTAGAGGCCGTAGCCGTTTGCCACGTAACTGGCCAACGGCCCATCCCGCAGATACGCTTCCGCCTGCGCCAAAGTACGCACGCCCCGGTCGCCAATAAAACGCAGCCAGGCCGGATCATTGACTAGTTCCAAAATAAACGGCGCATCGTCAAGCGTGAGATGCACCAGCTCCAGGCGTTCGGTGACGGCAATGAGGCTCATGGCACGTTGCGCGACCACTGGTTAGCGCGAATGTTGTCCTGCGCCAGCCGGGCGGTCTCGACTATGCGGTTGGCGCGAGTTTCTGGCCGTTTTGCATTTTGAATCCACTCCAAAATGCTCCGCTTCACAGAACGGGGAAATGCTTCAAAATTGTCTGCGGCGTCGGTGTACTCAGCCAGCGCCTCGACTAAATCCGGGGGGAGTTCCAGGTTTTCCACCGCATCGAGGGCGTTCCAGGAACCATCGGCTTTGGCCGCTTCAATTTTCGCAATTCCGGCGGGCAGCAGCAGGCCAACTGCCTCCAGCTGGGCCACATGCTCTTTGTTGCGGCGTGACCAGCCGCTGCCCCGCTTACGCGGCGCAATCCATTGCATCGAGCGATCTGCGTCCAGCTTGCGCGCCTGGCCGTCGATCCAGCCAAAACAAATCACTTCCTGCACCAGGTCGTCCCAGGAAACGTATTTATCACCCGCGCTTTTTTTGAAGGTTATCAGCCAGACACCTTCCTTACGCTCGTGATTTTCGGCCAGCCACTGGCGCAGTTCGGCCCGGCTTTCTACCTGAACTTGTTCTTTTTCAGCCATCATAATGCCAATTTTTCTCGGGCGGCGTTGGGAGGAACGGCCGTTACCAAGATTGGACCAATCTGCCAATTACACAATGAGTTGGAGTAACTATACAGATAGAACTACTCGTTCCCGCGCTCCGCGTGGGAATGACGACCAGGACGCTCCGCGTCCCATACGACGCGGAGCGTCGCCAACAGCATTCCACGCAGAGCGTGGAACGAGACCTGTGCAGTTACTAGTTGGAAATGGAAGCGGCCGTAATCGTCAGATTGTCGAAGGTGATGTCGGTGTCGCCGCCTTCAAAGGCTGTGGCGGCAAATCCGGCATACCCGGACCCGTAAGCGCTGTCTTCGATCTCGGCCAGGAATTTGTCATTCACGTACATCGCCAGGTAATTGCCAATGCACACGGCGCGGATGGTGTTGCTCTCCTGGCCGCTGTTGACGGCCGAACTGGCCGTCCACTCCACCAGCTGCGTCACGTCGTCGCCTTCCCCCTTGGAGATAGTGTAGTAGCCATCACCGCTGATGAGGAAGTAGTAGCCATCACCGTTGTTGCTGGTATCGGCCCGACAGATTACACCGTAGGCATTATTTTCAAAGGCCGAAAGCTGATCGGAAGTTACTTCAATCACCACATCATCATGCGACGCTTCGTTCAAGCCCCAGATGTAGCCATCGTCACCGGTTTGCACACGGTATGCGCCATCGACCACCTGGAGCGCGATGCCGTCATCGAGATATGTTTCCCAGGCGGCTTCCTCGCTAAACGATTCGTCCAGCAGCTCGTCGCCCAAGGCATACTCCTGCGAGGGGCCACCACAGGCGGCCAACAACAATACCAACACCAACCAAATGACCCATGCGCTAATCTTTCTGTACATGGTCTGCTCCTTTGCAATGAAATGGGTTTTTTAAGCCAGCTTAAGGGCTGGTAAAGCATAGGGGATATAAACGAGGCCCAGGGGATTGCCCTTTTTGAGCATGTGCAGGCGCGCGCCGCGCACGGCTTCGCCCAGGGTTTGTTTCTCAAACAGGAAGCGGCGCAGGCATTCCTCGGCAAACTGGGTGGCGATGGGTTCGAAGATGGTGATCTCCGTGCCGATGACGCCCGCCGCGCCGCTGGTCTCCACAAAGCCGCTGACAAAATCAAGCGCCCGTTCTGGGGTAATTTGCGTGGTATGGCAGCCGTTGATGAAGACCAACGGCCGTACCTTTTGCCACCGGATGCGCCGCGCCCGCAAATTGCCTCGGGTGAACCAGTCGCTGTCGGTGCTGCCCAGGCTGAGGTAGGGGAAACCCTTGTCCGTCAGACCGCCGTGACAGTAAAAATAAACGATTTGTGATTCGGTGGCTTTGAGCATGTCCAGCGCCTTGTCACGGCTGTCGGCATATTCCCAACCAACGCCTAGTTTTTGCAGACGCTGTTCGTGCGACGGCCGTTCCACAAAGTTCTTGTCTGTGGAGACGCTCACCGCCAGCCGGGGTGGAGTGCCACCGCCAATCTTCAGCGGCGCATCCGGGGCCGACTTCACCGACATGGGCATCCCCAAAAAGTGCCGGAAGCCCCAAAAACCGCTGGGACAAACCACCAGTTCCTGGCCGTAGCTGGGGCAGCTGCCCTGGAAACAGGCGCATTCTTCCAGCGGCTTGTCGCCCGGCAGCGCTTTCAAAAATTCCGGGCAGAGCGAATAATCACCCGGGGCATTGCCGTCCAGGAAGGGATAATCGTAGAACATGGCCGCGGGAATCACCAGCTGGGCGGCTTCTTTGGTGGCAATTTGCACCTGGCCTGGCTTGACCATCCAATCCATCACGTCCCACACCTTGTCGGCATCGCCCACCAGCGGGCCGATGAGCGCGTCGAAGGCGCGGTAGCCGTTGAGGGCCATCGAGAGCAGATCAGCCTGGAGCTTTTTCAGGTCTAGCGGGCCGCCGTACTGGTATTTTTTGCCAGGCTTGTACTCCTGATCATCACCCCAGGCGGCTTTGCTGAGCGCGCCGCGCACCCAGGATTGCAGCTGGGTAATCGCTCCCTCGGCGAGAGTTGCATCGTTTTTGTACTCCTTACCGCCCACAAAACGGAAGCCGTGGCTGCCGTTGCCGTTGTCGTTGACCATGATGCTGAGGATGTTTTCGCCCATCGCCGTCAGCTGTTCGCTGTCCAGGCTTCTGGAGAGCGTGTAGTCGGAGACATGCCACAACATGCGGTAAGGCTGCTCAGTCGGTACGGCCGAAATTCGGGCCACGATGAGGTGGGATTGGACGAGGGTGTTTTGGTAGTAGATGTTGCAGCGCAGACGGCCGTAACCCTCCCCCGCCATCGTTTGCACCGCAAAAAAGAGCCGCTCATCCAGCATTTCGGACGGAACACTCTCCGGTTCGTCGGCGCGGCGGGTCACCCGGATGATGCCGGTAGGGGCCAGCTGCACCTCGCCCACGTCGGCACCAGTCAGCTCAATTTCGCCGTCGAAAGCAAACAGGGCAATCTTCAGTCGGGCTTCGGGCGGCAGCTTGTCGGTGGGCAGGGCAATGGCTTCCTCGGCCAGCCCACCCGCCACCAGATTGCCAATTTGCAGCCAGAAATAGTGCGGTTGGGCAGCCGTCAGCGGGGTGTTGAAACTGGTAATGGGTTCCGCCGGGGACGCGTTGCGGGCAAATCCCGTATTGACATAACGCTGCGGTGGCTCGTCGCCTGGCTCAATGCCTTTGCTTTCTGTCGCGGGCAAATCGACGCTTTGCACCGTCGTTTGGAAGCGATCAATCAGCCCGGGCAAGGTTGTTTCACCGGTAAACCGTTCCCGAATGTACACCTCGTCCTCTTCGGGAAGGTCTGGGTAAGCGGCAAAAGCCGCCGCCGGGTCCAGGCGATAGAGGTTGAGGAAGGCAAAATCGTCACGCAGGTGGAGCACCATTTGCAGGCGGGGCGGGTTTTTTTTGGTGGTGGCGGGGGAGGACGGCCGTTCCGGCACCGCAATGTTAAAACGCTGAGCAACGGCCGTCAGGCTGGCCCAATCCGTAATTTTGTCTTTGAGGTAGCGGGCATCAAACTTGTCCAGGCCCGGGAACTCGGCCAGCACGCCGTCGGGATCAGCCAAAAAGCGGGCCAGGAAGGCAGCCTCGTTGAGCAGCCTCGTCACAATTTCTGCGCGAATCTGGTTTGAATCAGCCATGCTACACCTGTATTTGTTTGGTTATTGATACTCAATGAGAACGTGACAGGTTATGTGGGTAAGGTGACTTGCCACTGGCAACCTGCCACCGGCAACCAGTTTATTCCCGTCCGCCGCTGTTGGCGTGGTCGCCACCCATGGCGGTGCCGCCACCGCCTAACGTGGCGGATTCGTTGCGACTCATTTCGTTCTCGGCCAGCCGTTTGGAACGGCCGTCTAAGAACCAATCCACCGTAAAGTTTTTGGAAATGGCCACCTGGACGTTCAGATAGATGAAGTAGCTGAAAAAGCCAGCAAACAGGCCGATGCCATAGCCGCCAAACAGGTTGGTACCTTCCGGGAAAAGGGCCAAAATGCCCGCACCGCCGATGATGCCAATGACCGTTGCCAGGTCGCTAAACTGCACGTCGCCCGTGCGGTAGCGATTGATGTAATAAACCAGCCAGCCAATGATGGCGCCAAACCCTATTGCGCCCCAGATTTGCAGAGCCGATGCCGTTTCCGCAGCTTCTTGAATAAACATGGATGTTCCTCCTGGTTGAACAATTGGTGAATTATGATGACCTTTTTTGCCCCTGGCGCAGTCGCTGACGCCAGATCAGGTGAATGGCAAAGGTCAAGATCAGAGCAATAAAGAAGGGGATAAGCAACTTCGCACCGGTAAAGCTGACAATCACCCAGGCAAACCAGCTGGTGAACAGGGCCACGGCGAGCAGGTTGAGATACGGCCGTCTCTCCGTCTGCCACTTTTTTACAAATGAATCCAGGGTGCGAACCAGTTGGGAACGGCCGTCTGCCGCCGCGGCGGGCGGCTCGGTGCGGGCGCGGTTGGGGCGCTGATCGACAAATAAAACGAGCAGCCAGCCCCACACCAATCCTGCACCGACAATACCTGCAACAGTCACGTTTTTACTCCCAGCGTTGGGTAATTGGCAGAAAGTTACTTAAAAAGAGCGGTGGCAAATGGGCCAATTACCTGAACAAAACAACCCTGACAGGATAGCATAGGGCCTAAACTGTGACAAGCAATCAATTGACGATTTGCCGTTCACGCTTTACGATTGGGATCATGTACATTGGACAGGTTTCGGGCACGGTGGTAGCGACCATCAAACATGCGGCATTTAACGGCCGTAAACTCCTCATCGTCGACAAGCTGGGGGAAGATGGCACGCCCACCGGCAGCTACGACATTTGCGTGGACACAGTTCAGGCGGGCGTCGGCGATAGGGTGCTGGTGCTGGACGAAGGCAACGGTGCCCGCCAGGTGCTCAACATGAAAGTAGCTCCCATCCGCGCCGTCATCGTCGGCATTGTGGATGCGGTGGATATTCCCCAGTAAAGACACAACAAGTTGGACATTTCAGAAACGTGAAGCGTGACAAGCGCTTAATCACGTTCACGTTTTACGTTTCACGAGTTATCAATTCCAAAACTTGCCACAGAGCTAAACAGTTTATTCAGTGGGGAAGATGGTCGCAACCACGTCCAAAAGCTGCGCCAGGTCTGGGCCGCGTGTGATGAGCGTGTCCTGCTCGGACTGGTTGAGGCAGATGAATTCGCCCTCCCCAGCCCAGCATTCACCGCCGTTGGCCTGCAGCTCGCCACTGCTGCCAAACAACCGGGTGGGATAATTGGGGTAAAGCGCGGCAAACTCCGTGCTGTCGTCGGTGGTGTCCCACACCGTGTGTAGGGCCAGGACAAACGTGCCGTCCACCTCGTTGGTGTAAATAGCAAACCGGTCGCCGCCCCAGCCGGAAACGGCCGTAGCCACCTGTGACTCGCTCAACTGCTGCGCCAGATACTGCCCCAGCAAAAACTCACCCAAGACGTTTTCCTCGGTCAATTCCCAGCCGGCGCCCAGCACAGGCTGCAAGTCGGGCAGTGTCACCAAAGACGGCCCCTCATCGGCGGCGTATTTTTCCGGGTGCAAAATCTGCTCGGTGGATTGGGGCGGATTGGCCCATGCGTCATTCAGCGCCGGGTAGCTGCCCGCGTCGTAGAGAAAACGGGCAAACTCATCGCCAAATTCGTAGGCAAACAGCAGTCGGTTGGCAATGGACATAGGCGCATCTTGCAGCGCGGTGGCGTCGATGGCATACGTTTCGGGAATCACGGCCGTTTCTAAAGGCAAATAACGCGCCGTCAAGAAATTCTCCTGTACTACCGTCGCTTCCCCCTCACGCAACGCCGCCAAGGCCAGCGCCGCGTCCAGCGTCAGAGCGCCGGTCGTGAGTACTTCCAACCCAAAGCTTTGGTCTTGCAGCAGGTACGTCCACTGCCGCACGTAGGCCAGCTGGGTTACCGCATTGGGTGCATTATCTTGCTCCAGCACCAACAGCGTGTCGGTTGCTGGCTGATAGAGCGCGCCAGTGGTGCTGCCATAGACCGCCTGGAGCAGGTCGGTGTAGGCGTAATCGGCGGCGGCAAAGTCAAACACCTGCCCCACCAGCCCGGCCTGCGCCCACGATGGGCTTTCGGCCAGAACCAGCGCCTGGTCCGTTTGGGCCTGGCGCAGCACCGTGCCGGTAACCACCTGAACGCTGGCTTCGTCGGGCATGGGTAGCTGGCGCAGCCCGCTCACCAATGCCCCAATTTCCTCAGACAGCACCGCATTGGCATCTGTAACGGGGCGGTTGGCCGAATCCGACAACGCCACGGTGACCGTAACGATGGCAGTGCGGCTGGTGCTGCCCGCGCTGTTGACGGCCGTTAGCGCAATCACATATTCGTTGGGCACGGTGGGTTGCCAGGGAACTACAGCCGTAAACAATGTTTCGTTTTCCGGCTGGGATGTTTCCAACGGTTCTTCGTTGATAGCCAGGTTGACCGAGGTCACCCCTTTGGGATCGGTGGCCACCAGAACGATATTGACCGATTCCCCCAGCGCGAGCAAACGGCCGTTCACCGGGGAC
>CAUJGI010000727.1 GCA_963169155.1 Chloroflexota bacterium | reverse complement strand
GCCATCATCATCTGTCAGGTCTACTTCGGGAATCTGCTCCGAAGAAGACCGACCGATGCGTATTTCCCCCTGAATGACAAGCTTAAAGCGGCGACGACTTCCAGGCACCACCAGGGTGATTTTGCGCTCGGCAGAGGTAGGCGTGAGGGCTTCTTCCGTCAGCGGCGGCGGCGGCGGGCGGTTGGCAAATTCAGAGAAGGGGAGTACGGCCGTAATCTTCCCCGGTTCGACCAACAAAAAACCGCCACATTCGCTGCAAAACAGAACGCCTTCTTCCTGATTAGCTCCGCAATCACTACACTTAATCATGCTACTCTTTGTCGTTTTGCTTAGACTTGTCAATTAGCGCCCGCGTGCCGTATTTGAGCTTTTTGCGCCCCGCCAACGACATGGTGCCGGCGCTGGAAAT
This sequence comes from Chloroflexota bacterium, assembly GCA_963169155.1. Classification (GTDB taxonomy): domain Bacteria; phylum Chloroflexota; class Anaerolineae; order Promineifilales; family Promineifilaceae; genus Leptofilum. Next base: position 5,705 of record CAUJGI010000727.1, on the reverse strand, counting down.
GCGCGTCATTTCTTGCTGGGCCTGCTGGGCCAAAGCCGTCTCCCCAGCCTCCAGCAAGCGCGTGCTCAGATGGTGCATACGCGTAGAGGCCGATTCTAGACGGCCAGCTTCTACTTCCTGCCACACCCGCTCGTTCAGGCGGTACATGTTCATCACCCGCACCGCGTCGATGATGTTTTGTGAGGGCATTTCGTTGGGCAGATCGGGCAGCACATAGAAGTGGTGCACATGCTTAAAGGTCTGGGAGCGCAGCTGTGGGCTGGGCACATCAGCTTTAACTTCAATGGGCAGGGTAAGGCGGGCTTGAACTGGCTGCGGCGCAACTTTTAGCTCCAGCAGCACAGAAACCGGGGCGCGCCCTTCCAGGTTGCCCAGCTGTAGCACTTCCCCATCCAACGGCAGCGGCTGGGCGAATGGCTCCATCTTGAAGCCATAGTTGATGGTTACCTTGTCGTGCAGCCGGGAATTCAGGGTGATATTTTGGGCATAAAGGGTGCCTAAGCCCTGAATACGCTTTTGCAGATGGTCAATAATTTCGATGGGCTGCTCAATAAAATTAGACTGCCCACCAGATGGAGCCACCAACTTGTCGAGAAACTCATCATTCCATTCGGCGCCGAGGCCAAAGGCGCTGATCCCGATGTTCAGGCGGGCGATGCGGCTGGCCAGATCCAGGCAAAGGGGAGCATCTCCGTAGGTATGGCCATCGGTTAAAAGGATGAGGTGGTTGGTGTGCTGGTTCAAATCCACCTTACGCAGCTCCTGGACGGCCGCTTGCAGCCCCTGGAAAATTTCGGTACTGCCGGAGGCTTGCACCGAGCGCAGCTCGCCGACGACGGCCGTTGGATTCTCCACCTTGCCCGAAGACACCACCACTTCTGCCCGGTCGCTAAAGCTGATGATGGAGAGCGTGTCTTTTTTGGTCAGGCGGTTGATGATGAGTTCAACGGCCGTTTTTACATGACTCAACCGGCCACCCTGCATGGAGGTGCTGCGATCCAACACCAGGCTCAGGTTCAACGGCCGTTGCTTCACTTCCTGTTCCGGGGGCAAAATATCGAGCAGCAGGTATACCATTTGCTCGGCGTCGGCAATGCGAATGCGATCGCGGCTGGACTGTACGCGCAGGTTAACCATCTCCTGCGACCTGGTTTCTACCAGCAGCGAGTCGTAGGTGGCGCGCCGCTCTGGGTTGCTCAGCACCTCGAAGGCGGTGATCAACCGGGCGTAGGCTTTGTTGGATTTGGTGCGCTTTTCCTGGGGAACTTTGCCACGCAGGGCCGCAAAGGCTGCCCGAACTTGCTCAGGTGTGGCCTGGGGCGATACTCCTAAAATTGCGTAATATTCAAACTCTTTATCCATAAATTGACGGCCGTATCGACCTTGATCAAGTTTACGCTGTTGCTTCGGGCAAAACGATACGGGTTCACAACAATGGCAGCAGTCTGGCTTGGTAAGGCAAACCCTGCGAAACGGTCTGTTACCACTTCGGCACGCCTGTTATACGCCGATCATAACGAAAAGTCTACCACAACGGCCGTTACGTTGTCGTTGCTGTGCGAGGCCAGGGCCGTTTCATACAGCTCATCCGCGATCTGCGGCAGGGAAATATCCTGACTCATAACTTGTCGGATTTTTTCATCGGCAACAAAGCCACACAGCCCATCGCTGCACAGCAGCAGCTTGCCCCGACGCGGCAGCAGCTTCATGTAGGTGTCTACTTCTACTTCTTCACCCTGGCCCACGGCGCGCAGCAGCACATTGCGATAGCGATACACGGTGGCCTCTTCCGCCGTGAGCGTGCCCACGTCTTGCAGGCGCTGCACCAGGGAATGGTCGACGGAGATCTGCTCCAGCTTGCCATCGGTCAGCAGGTAGAGGCGGCTGTCGCCCACATGGGCAACATGCAAGCGGCGTCCCAGCACGAGGGCTACCGTCAGGGTGGTGCCGCTGTCCACTTCCGGCTCGTCTTCGAAAACGGCCGTGTTGGCCGCCTGAACCGCATCCAGCAGCACTTCCTGAATGGGCACCTGGGTAGGCAGCCCGACCGTTTGCAGCAGCGGCATGTAAATCTTGCTCAAAATGTAGTGCGCTGCCACCCGTGAGGCAATCCGGCTGGCCACGTGACCGTTGGTGTGCCCGCCCATGCCGTCGGCCACAATGTACAGGCCAAAGGGCATCAGGGAGAAATGCCCCCCCGCTTCCGTGCTGAAAATGAGACAGGAATCTTCGTTGCGCTCTCGCGCACCGACGTCGCAGCGGCTGGCAGCGCGTAAGGTTGGTTCCTGACCCGACTTCTCTTCCGGCAGTACGCCGGTCTCGATGATGGGCGTGGTATCTGGCGCCTGCCCCACGGCCGTTTCGTTAAGTTCGGCCGTTTGGGCAACCACTTTTGGCGCTTTTTCCGGGGCATCAGCCTTCTTCTTCTTGGATTTATCCTCAGGCTGAATAAAGGGTGGTGTCTCTTTCGTCATAATAATGTCCGATCGTTTATGCAGTTAGTAAGCGGCCAACAATATATTCCCTTTTTCGAAGGCCGCTTACTCTAAGCCGTCCGCACAATTCCGCTAACTTATTTGCGGACAGCCACTTAGCGGGCATCTGGGTATAAAAATCAGGCTGGTAATGCATAAATATTATGGTTGGTTGAGCCGATGTACACAACGCCATCAGCAATAGTCGGTGAAGAAATAACAGGAGCGCCCGTGTCAAACTTCCAGTTGACGTCTCCTTTTTTGGCCGACAGGCAGTAGACCGCACCATCGGTGCCGCCAAAGTAGACAGCATCCCGCCACACGGCGGGAGACGAGGCAATCTGGCCATTGATTTCATGTGTCCACAACTGCCGCCCCGTGTCCATATCCAGCGCATAGAGGCTGCCGTCCGACGAGCCAATAAACACCATGCCATTGGCTACGGTAGGCGATGAGACAATGGGGCGACGGCTGCGGAAGCGCCAGATGATCCAGCCCGTATTGGCATCTAACGCATAAACCGTGCCATCGAGCGACCCGACAAACACAATCTCGTCCGCCAAGGTGGGGGAAGAAGTAACGCTGCGTTTGGCCTGCGCCTGCCACTTGGCTTTGCCGCTGGCGATTTCCAGGCAAAAGATGTAGCCGCCCTCGGTGCCAAAAAAGATGCGCTCATCATCGACAAAAGCGGTGGAGCGGACGGCCGTATACGCATTCGCCTTCCACTTCACCCGACCCTGAGCAACCTCCAGCGCGTAAAAATGACCGTCGTCTGAGCCGAAAAAGACGTGATCATAACGGACTACGGGCGAAGCGTAAACAGCCCCGTTGGTAGCACAGCGCCAGTTCTGCCGCCCGGTGCGCCGCTGAATGCAGTAAAGATGTTTATCGACGGAGCCAATAAAAATATTGTCTTCGTAAATAAAGGGCGTGCTGCCGCCCACGCTGTCGGCGGCGGGAAATTTCCAGGCAAACTCGCCATTTTCGGTATGCAGCGCATACAGGTTGTTGTCGTAAGCGCCCACGTAGACCATGTTGCCCGAAACGGCCGCTTTGCCCCGAATCTCATCCTCACACTTAAACTGCCAGATGGGCTGCACCTTGCTGGAGGCCACCGCCACCGGCGTGCCCGTGGCGCTGACGACGACCGGGGTGTTGGTTTGCGGGATGCTTAAGTGGGGATTGCTGTCGAAAACGGCCGCTTCCGCGTGCTCGACCAATACTTCCAGCGCTTCTTTCAGCGCCTTGGCATCGGGGAAGCGGTCCTTAGGGTCGTAGGACAGGCAGCGCATGATGATCGCTTCAAAAGCGGGGGTGACGTGGAAATTTACCTTGTGAATCGGCCGTTCGGCAAAGGTAAATGGTGGTTCCAGGCGCGGGTCCTGGCGGGTGAGCAGGTGGTGCAGCGTGGCCCCCAGGGCGTAAATATCGCCCGCTGGTTCCGCCTGGCCACGGTACTGCTCCGGCGGCGAGTACCCTTCCGTACCGATCATCGTGCCTTTGTCGCCCATCTCAAACACCTTGGCGATACCAAAATCAATCAGGCGAATGCGCGCCCGATGATCCAGCATGATGTTCGATGGCTTCACATCGCGGAAAACGATAGGCTGCGGCTTCTGGCTGTGCAGATGGTAGAGGGCATCACAAAGCTGCATCGCCCAGGAAATCGCCGTTTCCTGATCCAGGTAGTCGGTTTGTTCCTCCAGCCACTCGTCCAGGTCCTTACCGCGAATCAGCTCCAGCACCAGGTAAGAGCGATCGCCTTCGGTGAAGTAGTCAGACACATCGGGGATGGCGGGATGGTCCAGCATGGCCAGCATACTGGCCTCGCGCTCAAATGATTTGATGGTGAGCTCCCGCATTTGCGGATCAGGGGTGGAGATAACCATCTCCTTGACGGCACACAGCTTGGTGACATTGGGGAAGCGCATGTCGCGCGCCTGGTAGACGGAACTAAAACCGCCAGCGCCTAACGGCCCCACAATGCGGTACCGGTCTTGCAGCATATCACCAGGCTGCAAGCCACTACGCTGCGCCTTTTTTTGTCGCCCTCTTTTGCTGGCAAGTTGTCTGGTCGTTAGTCGCCCCATAATTCGGCTGCGGTTTGTGTGAAAGGCGGAAGGGTTTTGAATCGGTTTAAAGCGGTCTTCCGCTTTTGTTCAGGTTAAAGCGGTTGGCACTGCCACCCTTTTCAACTGTCCATACGCTTTCACCCGTCTCCTTTTCAGAGGGTTATTATAAGTTCACCCCTGGCATTTAATCAAGCGGCTCGGGAAAATGGCAAAAAAAAGGTGGTTTTGGGTCCGATTGGCTTCCCCCGGCTCTGACTTTACGCGTTTTTTACCCGCCAAACCCGCTCGCCGCCCACCTGTGCCGTGTAGCTGTGAATCATCTTTTCCAGGCCGGTGTGGGAGTCGAAAAAGGTGCTGCGCTGGGAGGCATAGGCCCAGATGGCTTCGATTTTGGCACACACGGCCGTTTCCGGCAGCACAATTGGGGTGGGGTGTAAGGTGGGGGTGAGAACGGCCGTCAGCGCCCCAGGTTCCGCCGCATACGGATAATCTTCATAATAAACCAGCTGCGTGGGAGCAAACACACGCTCCGCCGCCTGGCGCACCAGCCGGTGATCCACATGGTTGCCCGCGGTGAGCGGCACGACAATCTCATCGGCGGGCGGCAGCTGGCGCAGCTGGGCCACGAGGTGTTCCACTACCGCGTCGTCGGCCGGATGGCGCGTGGTAATGACCGATTCCCAGGTGGGGTAACACGCCTTACCCGTGGCCGGATCGGTGCGGTAAACGCAGTCGGGGATGTCCCAATGCAGATAATCGGCGCCGAGAATCTGGCAGGCGGCGGCATCTTCGGCGCGGCGGGCGCGCACGGCGTCTTGGGGCAGCGCCCAGCGCTGGTGCAGCTCCTGGGCAAAGGCGGCCAGCGGCAAATCCGGCGCAGGTTCGCCCGCCATGGGGGTAACGATGAGGACGGGTTCGTGCTGGCTGGTGTGCTGGGAAATCCGCCCACCACAAGACAGCGCCGCATCATCCAGGTGGGGTGAGAGGTAAATCGACTTGTACCACTCACGCATGAGCGGCGCTCCGCTTCAGTTCAGGGCCGGTGGGCGTGTCGGTAATGTCGTAACCGGCGGCGACGATTTGGCTGCGCAGGGCATCGGCTTCGGCCCAATTTTTGGCGGCGCGGGCGGCCTGCCGCTGCTCGGCCCACGCCTGAATC
>CAUJGI010000726.1 GCA_963169155.1 Chloroflexota bacterium | reverse complement strand
TGACAGATCTGATTTTTCACCGCAAGGGCTGCTGAGAGCGCACAAGCCACTTTTTGCCCCTCTGCGTTCTCTGGGCGCACTTTGAGGTGAAATGAGTTTGTCCGTCAATTGGTCCTTGCACTAAAGATTGTTTCCCTTCATGCGTCTAATCCAACAGACACCGCTCACACACTTCGTCTTTGCCAGTACATCCGAGCGGGTGTAGAAGGATGGCCATGACCGATGATCACGCCCTGACGCAGCTGGTTCGTCGCTGCCAGCAGGGTGACCTGGAGGCTTTTGCTGCGCTGTTCCGGCACTTCCGGCAGTACGTCTACGACCTTGCCTGCGTCATTTTGCGCGATAATGTTGCCGCGCACGACGCCGTGCAAGACACCTTCCTGCGCGTCATGGAAAAGATCGATACCTTTGCGGGCGAGGCCGCGTTTGAAACGTGGTTGACGGCCGTTGCCGTCAACACCTGCCGCAGCCAGCTGCGCCGCCAAAAAGTGCGCCGCTTTCTTTCATTGGACGGGCTGCAAGCCGGGCAGCTTTTTCACGCCGGGCTGACGACGCCCAGCCCCGCCCACCTGGTGGAAGAGCGCCTGCACCGTCAGTCGCTGTGGCGAATGGTCAACAGCCTGCCCGACCGGCTGCGCCTGCCGCTGATCTTGCGCTACCGCTACGCCATGCCCTGCGCCGACATCGCCTGCGTGTTGGGCGTAAAGCTGGGCACGGTGTACCAGCAGCTCAACGAAGGCCGCCGCCAATTGGAGCAGCTGGCGGCGCAGTCAGAAACGGCCGTTTCCCTGTCGCTGGCCCCAGGAGAAAGCGGATGAAGCGGTTCAACCGTTCTTCGGGGTCTGATCATGCCATCGTGCGGGCGCGCTTCGACGCTTACCGGGATGGTGTGCTGTCGAAGGCGGAAACGGCCGCTTACGACGCCCACCTGCGCACCTGTGCCCCTTGCCGCCAGTGGGTGGCCCGGCAGCACAGCCTCATCGCTGAACTGCGTGCCGACATGCCGTCGCCGCACCAGCTTAAACCGGCTGGCGCGGCGCAAATTCAGCAGGCGATGTACAAACAAATCAAGAGGTCTATGGTTATGCAAAATGTAAAGCTTTCCCTTAGAACGATTGCCGCCGTAGCGGCTGTGGTGATTGTGGCGGGCGTGGCACTGTGGTGGCAGTTTGGCCGCAGCGACCAGACCGCCAGCTCGCCAGAAACGGCCGAACTCGACGCCACCCTTGTGGCCGACCAGCCCGTGGCCGAAACCACCAGCCTCACCTTTGCCGCTCCGGCGGCGCAGCGCAGCCGCTACGAGCTGGTGGCTGCGCTGTTCAACGGCCTCAACCCGGACGTGACGGTGCAGGTTATTTCGCTTGCCCCGGACATCGACCCGGCGACGCAGGCGGATGCGGCCGTTCTCGCCACCACCCCCGCCAACCTGGCCAGCTTTGTCAACCTCACCGACCGGCTGCAAGGTGGCAGCGACATCAACCCGCAGGATTATTTTGCCGGGGCGCTGCAAGGCTGCCAGGTGGGTGACGTCGCCTATGGGCTGCCGCTGAGCTTTACGCCGTCCTACATCTACTTTGACGAGACCGTTTTGGCCGAAGCGGGCATAACTGCGCCCGCCGCCGCCTGGACCTGGCCCGACCTGGTGCAAACGATCACCGCTCTCAGCAGCGGCGACGGGACGCGCTACGGCTTTGGCAATGTGGACGGGCTGCTGTCGCTGCTGCGTCCGCTCATCGCCGCCAACCTGGACGCCAACGGTAACCTCAACACCGCCGCCGTGGAACCCTATCTCCAGGATGTTGCCAGCCTGGTGGCTGCCGGGCATGTGGCGGACGTGGCTGCGACCGAACTGGACGGAATGAGTGGGGACGGCCGTATCGGTCTCTGGCTGGACAATCCCGTCACGCTCAGTCCCCGCGTGGCAGAGATTGGGGAATCGTTGGGCCGCCTGCCCGTGCCCGCGCCGGGTGATCTCACTGCCGTCAATCCGGCCGAAGCTGCCTGCCTCACCATCAGCCGGGGCAGCAGCCAGCCAGAAGCTGCCTGGCGCTGGCTGCAATATCTGGCCTACAACCCACCGGAACTGCCCTCAGACAGCATCCCGGCCAACCGCCTTGTCTCTGGTGGCTTTGCTGAAAGCAGCCTGCTAAACGATCCCGTCAGCAGCCTGGCAATCAGCCGCGCCTGGTTTAGCAGCCAGGACGGCCAGGTGAATGCCCTGATGCCGGCACTGCACCAACACGTGGTGGCCGGGGTGCCCCTGGCCGATGCGCTGGCCCAGGTCAATCTCGCTGCCGACGCTGCGCCCGCTGCCGAGAGCGAGGCAACGGCCCCGGTTATTGCGGCGCCGCCGCCAGCCGCTGGCCCCACCGTTGTCCGCTTTTACGGGGACCAATTCCGCCTGGCCGAAGCGGTTGCCGCCTTCCGTCAAGCGTACCCCGACATCGTTGTTAATGCTTCTTACGAGGCGCGGTTGGGGGCAGGGGGGACGCTCAACATGGAGGATGTATTGGAGCAGTTCGACTGCATTTCCTGGCCGGCTGCTGGTTTACTGCCAACAGATTTGCAGGATGTCGCCTGGAATTTATCGGACTTGATTTCACCGGAGGTGCTGGCGGATTATGCGCCAGAGGCGTTGACCATCGCTCAGCCCGATGGCCTGCTGCTGGGCCTGCCGTTGGAGATCAATCCGGTGGTGGTGCGTTACAACGAAAGCCGGTTCAGCGAGACTGGTGTGCCGGTGCCCACCGCCGCCTGGACGTTAAACGACTTGCTGGCTACGGCCGCGCAGCTGGGCCAGACGGCCGATTCACCCCGGTATGGCTTTGTTTCGGCTACCTTTGGCATGTTTTATGGTCCAGAAATTGTGGAAATGGTGCTGCTGGAGCAGGGAGTACCGCC
>CAUJGI010000725.1 GCA_963169155.1 Chloroflexota bacterium | reverse complement strand
GTTCATGAGGAAGTCGCCTTCCAGCTCTTTTTCACCATTGGAGGCATTGCGGGACATCGCCACGCCGGTGCCTGCGTCTGGGGAGATGTTGCCATAAACCATGGATTGAATGTTGACGGCCGTTCCCAAATTGTGGGCAATCCCGGCCGCATTGCGGTAAGCAAAAGCCCGCTTGCCATTCCACGACTTAAACACGGCTTCAGTAGCCCGTTTCATTTGTTCGTAGGGGTCTTGGGGGAACTCTTCCTGGGTATACGTCTTGTAAATTTGCTTAAACTGCTCGGTGATCACTTTCCAATCGTCGGCGCTCATTTCAGTGTCGCTCTTCACTCCCGCGACCTTGCGCTGGGCTTCGATTACGGCTTCAAACACCTCATCGGGCACACCCATGACCACTGAACCAAACATCTGAATCAAGCGGCGGTAAATGTCGTACACAAAACGCGGCCCCGTTCGCTTGATCATTTCTTCGGCCACCACATCGTTCATGCCGATGTTGAGCACGGTGTCCATCATGCCCGGCATGGAGAATTTGGCGCCAGATCGGCAAGAAACCAACAGCGGTTTCTGCAAATCGCCAATTTTCTTGCCCATCGCCTTTTCAACGTCTTTCAGCCCTTCCAAGATTTGTTCCCACATGCCTTCCGCGAATTTTTCACCAGCAGCCAGGTAAGCGTTGCAGGCTTCCGTTGTAACGGTCAGGCCAGGAGGAACAGGAACACCTAAACGGGTCATGTCACCCAGGTTAGCCCCCTTACCACCCAGCAAACCGCGAGCGGCATCCCAGGAGCCACCATATGCTTCAGCTACGTTTACTTCGCTAAAGAGGTAAACATATTTTTTATTACTCGTCTTGTTAGCTTGCAGCTCTCTTTCTGGAGCCATTGCAATTGTCATAGGTCTATTCCTCCCAATGGAATGAAAAATTAGTTTATGAAAAAGCTTCGTTGCTTAATTGCGAGTGGGGGAGTTTGTGGGTAGGTGTGTCTTGATTACTCCCCCGTGTTAATGGGATGACACAACCTTGACCATTGTAGGAAGTGGGTCATTTACCAGACAGTGACAAAGGACATTCTGACCTATGACAAACATCACCGATCACCGGGCAGCTTTTTTTTACAAAAACAGGAGGTTTTACGCAGCAGGTTGCCGAACGGCCGTACCGTTCTAAAATTAAGCTACGACTTGATAGAATTTTTTTGGAGGTGAAAAGTGGATCCGATTGGACTGGTGGTTCTAATTCTTATTCTGCTGCTTGTCGCAGCAGCTGTTGTTATTCCTCAGCTACAAAATCGCAAAAAGTAAGCGGGTGGCGAGTCTGCCAGTGACGAGTTGGCGAGTAAACAGAAACTCGCCACCCGCAAACTGGCAAACTCGCCCACCCCGTTCGGCCTAAACCAGCTCTTTGGGCTTAAACTGAGTCTCGTACAAGTTGGTATACAGCCCACCCTGGGCCAGTAGTTCCTCGTGGGTGCCCTGCTCTACCAGCTCCCCCTGGTGCATCACCAAAATTTTATCGGCGGCCAGAATGGTGGAGAGCCGGTGGGCAATCACCAGGCTGCTGCGATCTTTCATCACCTTGGCCAGCGCTTCTTGAATCAGCGCTTCAGAAAGGGAATCCAGGTGCGAGGTGGCTTCATCTAGCACCAGCAGGCGCGGGTCTTTGAGCACCACGCGGGCAATGGCGATGCGCTGGCGTTCGCCGCCGCTGAGGCGGTAACCCCGCTCGCCCACCACTGTGTCATACTGGTCAGGCAGCTGCACGATAAAGTCGTGGATGTTGGCGGCCTGAGCTGCCGCCATCATCTGCTGCTCGGTGGCGTCGGGGCGGGCGTAGAGCAGGTTGGCGCGGATTGTATCGTAGAAGAGATAGGATTCCTGCGTGACCATGCCGATGTTGTCGGCCAGGGTATTGAGGGTGAGGTCGCGCAAATCATGGTTGTCCAGGGTGATACGGCCGTCTGTCGGATCATACAGCCGCGGAATCAGGTACGTGATGGTCGTCTTGCCCGCACCGCTTGGCCCCACCAGGGCCACCAGTTCACCTGGCTCGATGGTAAAAGTGATGTTTTGCAGCGCATAGCGCAGTTCCGGTTCGGCCGTTTCGCCACTTTCTGGAAGCACCTCCCCGTTTTGCCGCGCTTTGCCCCGCTTGAGCAAGGCGGCGCTGCTGCCCCGGTTAAAGCGGGTCACTTCACGCAGGCCCCCTTTCTCTTCATCAGTGTAGGTGAAAGAGACATTGTGGAATTGGAGACGGCCGTCTACCTCCCGCAGCGTTTGAGCATCCGCCTTCTCGCCAATTTCCACAGGAATATCCAGCGCTTCAAAGACACGTTCAAAGCTGACCATGCTCTGAGCAAACTCCACCGGGGCGTTGGTCAGGGCCATGAGCGGGCCGTACAGCTGTGAAAGATAGCTGCCAAAAGCGACAATCGTGCCGATGGTAAACGCTTCTTCCAGCACCAGGTAACCGCCCACCCAGTAGACAACGGCCGTTCCCACCGCGCCAATAATGCTCAACATCATAAAAAACCAGCGGCCAATCACCGCCGAGCGCACACCAATGTCCCGCACGTCGGCGGCATCATCGGCAAAGCGCTTCATTTCCCGCTGCTGGCGGCCAAACAGCTTCACCAGCAGCGCCCCGCTCACGTTAAGCGTTTCGTTCATCGTGGCATTCATCTCCGCGCTGATCTCCAACGACTTGCGGCGTAAATCGCGCAAGACGCGCCCCACACGGCGGGCAGGCAGCACAAAGAAAGGCAAAATAGCCAGCCCCAGCAGCGTCAACCGCCACTCCAGCGTCAGCAAAATGATCAAAGTGCCCGCGAACGAAACCAGGTTGGAAATAATCGTGACAATCGTTTCGCTAATCGCCCGCTGCGCCCCAATCACGTCGTTGTTCAGGCGAGACATCAGCTCGCCGGTGCGCGACTGGGTGAAAAAGCGCAGGGACATTTGCTGCATGTGCTCGTACAAAGCGCGGCGCAAATCAAAAATGACCCCTTCGCCAATTTGCGAGTTCAGGCTGCGCTGCAAAACGCCAATGCCACCATTGACGATGGGAATGGCCACCATGCCCACCGCCAGCAGGGTGAGCAGGCGGTAATCCCTGTTGGGAATGGCATCGTCAATTAACGAGCGGACCAACAGCGGCGAAACCAGCGTCAATCCGGTAATCATTAAAATGGTAAGAAGCAGCAGAATAATTTTTAAGCGATAAGGTTTGGCAAACTGCCACACGCGCCAAAGCAGCGCCCGCGTAATGATCGGACGTGTTTGCTGTTCGTCGTGGGAGATGTAGGCCCACCAGCCACCACCATGAAAACCCATAAATTCCTCCCGGGAAAAATCCACAGATTACGCAGATTGCGCAGATTAGTCTGTGGCTCATCATACAGTGAAGTTAGAGTATGGCGCAGAACGGCCGTTTTGGGTACTGACCAATCGGGCAGGCCGCGCCCGACAGGGTTGGCAGCTTGTTTTCGCTGCCTGTGGCATCCTGGGTTAAGATTGGCTCCACAACCTGTAGCCGCGGTTTCTTACCGCGTAAAATCAGCACGGTAAGAAACCGCGGCTACGTTTTAAGGATTCATATGGCTGAGATCACCGACCCGACCTATGCCGAACAACTTGATGCTCAAGATCCGCTCGCCCATTTTCGAGATCAATTTGTGATTGATGATCCCGATCTCATTTACCTGGACGGCAACTCTCTGGGCCGCATGCCCCAAAAAAGCCGCGCCCTGGCACAAGACCTGGTGGAACGGCAGTGGGGCCAGCGGCTGATTCGCGGCTGGAATGAGGGGTGGATTGAGCTGCAAGCCCAGATTGGCGGCAAAATTGGCCAGCTCATCGGCGCCGCTGCCGATGAGGTGATTGTGGCCGATTCAACCTCGATCAATCTGTTTAAGCTGGCCCTGGCAGCAGTGCAATACAACAACGGCCGTTCCAAAATCATCACCGACGACCTCAACTTTCCCTCTGATTTGTACATTTTGCAGGGCGTGGCAGCGCTGGCGGGACGGCCGTTGCAGGTGCAAATTATCCCCTCAGACGGCATCCACGGCCCGGTTGAAGCGCTGGCCCAGGCCATCGACGACGACACCGCGCTGGTGGCCCTCAGCCACACCGTTTTCAAGAGCAGCTACACCTACGACATGACGGCCGTTACCCAACTGACCCACCGCGCCGGGGCGCTGATGCTGTGGGACATGAGCCACTCCGTCGGCTCCGTCCCGGCCGATTTGCACGCCGCCAATGCCCCGCTGGCCGTTGGCTGTACCTACAAATACCTCAACGGCGGCCCTGGCTCACCCGCCTTTTTGTATGTGCAGCGCGAATGGCAGGCCCGATTAGGCAATCCCATTACCGGCTGGATGGGCCACGAAAACATGTTCGACTTTGCCCTGGATTACCAGCGTGACCCCGGCTTGCGCCACTTTCTCACCGGCACGCCGCCCGTTTTGTCC
>CAUJGI010000724.1 GCA_963169155.1 Chloroflexota bacterium | reverse complement strand
TGGGTGTGGCGCTGGGCGAAACGGCCGTCGCGGTCGCCGGGGCCGTGGCTGATGCCGTGGGCGACGGGGTGGGTGATGGTGTGATCGTAGCCGGGAAGGGAATAATGCTGATCGGCGTTTCGTCGGGAACAGGGGTGTTTTCGCCGCGTAAATTGTTCAAATCATCGACCGAGGCGGCGGCAATGGTGGGGTCTAGCGGGGCAAAGGCAAAATCAAATTCCACATCGTAGTCGGCAGCAGATCGTGCCAACATGGAGGCATTGAGGGTGGGCAACGGCCGTAAATTAAGCCCCAGCCACATCGCCGAAAAAATGCAGGCAAAGTTCAGAATTAGCGCCAGCAGCAGTACCGCGTACATGTTGCGCCGCGCATTTTGCGTCCGGGAGGATTCCGGCGTTTCCGGCAGGGAGGCGGGCGGAATCATCGGAGAGCTGCGCATCAAACCGTCTCCGCCAGCGGCAGCTCAATGGAGAAGGTGCTGCCAACCCCCAGCTCGCTGTCTACGCTCACGTGGCCACCGTGCAGTTCCACCACGGTGCGGGTGATGTAAAGGCCCAGTCCCACGCCGCGCGCCGCAAAATTAACGTTGTTGTTGGCCCGGAAAAAGCGGTTGAACAAATGAGGATGGTCGGCCACGGCGATGCCGATGCCGTTGTCCAGCACATCCAGGCGCATCGTGCCGCTCTGGCGCAGAAGGCCCAACTCTACATGACCGCCTTTCGGCGTGTAGGTAAGGGCATTGCTAAGCAAATTCTCTATGGCGCGTGTCAGATGCTCTGCGTCGCCTTCAATCCACAGCTCCTCTTCTGGGACGGTGACCTCCAGGCCAATCTCTTTTTGTGCAAACCGATCGTGCCAGCGGGTAACGGCACTGTCGATCAGGCTTTGCATATTCACTGGCCTCATGTTCATGTTGATGGTGCCTGCTTCAATTTCCGAGATGCGGATCAGCTGATCGATGTGGTGTTCCAGCTCTTCGCTGCCCTTATTGATGTACTTAATGAACTGCTTCTGGCTGTCATCCATGTGCCCGTTGGCTTTGGTTTGCATCAGGTTGGTGTATGCTTTGATCACCGTCAGCGGGGTGCGCAGTTCATGAGAAATGGAGGTGATGAAGGCCGATTTTAGATTGTCGGCCTCCACTTCGCGGGTGATGTCGCGCATCACAATCACGTTGCCAATCCTCTCCTCACTTTTAGCGATGACCGGGGCCGACAGCGCGCTTACTACGCGGTTGCCCACCTGGTAGCGCCGGGGCAGCCGGGCGGTGGCGGGCAGCGCGACCAGTTCACTCATGGTGTTGATCGCTATTTCGCCTTTGCTGTTGTTGGCTGCGCTCAGTTCGCGCACCGGGCCAGAGAAGAAATCGCGGGACAGGTCGGCCAGCAGCTGTTCGGCGGCCGGGTTGACGCTGAGAATCTTGTCGTTGGTGTCCAGCACGATGATGCCATCCACGATGCTGTCCAGGATGGCTTTAAGCTGGCTGCGCTGCTCATCGAGCTCCTGGTTGCGTTCGGCCAGGGTGGCGGTCATGTTGTCGAAAGACCGGGAGAGCAGCCCCACTTCATCCCGACCAGTTAAGTTAGACCGGCGGTTGAGATCCCCTTTGGTGACGGCAACGGCCGTATCCACCAAATGATGAATCGGGTTGGTAATGCGCCGGGCAATCAAAAAACCGCCCATAAAAACGGCCACAATGGCCAGGGTAAAGATGGCGGTGAACTGCTGGCGGCTCACGGAAATGGTGCTGGCGATAAAGTTGCTGGGTAAGGCCACGCTGTACATGCCAAACGACTGCCCGCGCAGCCGCCAATCACCATAGGCCAGCACATACAGCTGGTCCAACACCTGAAGCCGCCGCAGCGGCACCTGGCTGCTGGCTGTGCGGCTCACCAGGGCGTATTGCTCGGGCGACTCCTTCAGCTGGCTCACCACCTCTTCAAACATTTCGGGGGAATCCTGGTAAAGGGCGTTGATGCCGATTTCGCCGCCGCCCAGGGATGTATCAATGACGTTCCCTTCGGCGTCATACAGCGTGACGCGAGCAACGGCACTGAGGGTGAGCTCCAGCATCATGCGGCGGCTGTAGGTGCCCACCAGGGCCACCCCCACCTGCTCGCCCTGAAAAAACAGCGGCGAGGCGGTGAAAATCATCAAACCATCTTCGGTTTCGGTGATGAATACCTGGCGTGTGCCTGTGGCATCGGCCTCATTGCGCAGCGCTTTTTGCACCACATCTACGTCAGAAAAGTCGGCGCCGCGGCGGCTGAAACCTTCGGTGTCGGTGGCAGAGGTAAGACGCTGCCAGCCATAAATCTCGATGCCCGTCATGTCTAGCAAGATGACGGCATCGGTGTTGCTATTGATGATGATTTGAGGGGTGAGTTCCGCCAGGGTATCGGGATCTTTTTCAGCCGCGGCGAGGGGAATGCCGGTTGTACCCACAACGGTGCGTAACGTTTGCAGCCGCTGTTCTTCGTGGCGTACCATGCCTTCGGCTACAATCTGGCCCGCATCGAGGAGTTGGTTGGTGATTCTTTCTTCAAGCGAGCTGGCGACGAAGTTGGTTACCACAAAAGCACCGACGCTGGCGACAACAAGCGTCAGTAAGAAGTACGGCAGTATAATTTTTGTACCAATGCTTAGCCCCAGCCTGGTACGGGCGGCGATGAGCCGTGCGCGTAAATTTTGATACTTCATCTAGAGTATGGTAAAAGATTTACCTCTGGTAACGAGTTAAGGTGCCGTGAAAAAAACAGGACCTTTGGGGGATATTTTTCGCCGGGTTGAATGGCGTTTTGGAGGGTCGATGTCTTACATTGAATGGCTGCGCGCCAGAGTCGGATCGCGCAAAATTATTCTGGTGTTTGGCACGGTGGTGCTGCGGGATGCAGACGGCCGTATCCTCCTCCAACGCCGCACCGATTTTAGCTTTTGGGGGCTGCCTGGCGGGGTGATGGAACTGGGCGAAACGATTGAAAGCTGCGCCCGCCGCGAGCTGTTGGAAGAGACGGGCTTGCTGGCTGGGCCGTTATCGCTGGTGGGCGTCTACAGCCATCCCCGCTACGACGTGACCTACCCCAACGGCGACCAGGTGCAGCAGTTTACCATCTGCCTGACGGGCCAGGTGGCGGGCGGCACGATGCAGCCCGACGGCATCGAGACAACCGAACAGGCGTTTTTTGCCCCGGAGGAGGTTGCTCGCATGGGTTTGCCGTTGTGGTATGCCGACATGGTGCGCGATACGCTGGCGGGTGGCGAGCCGGCCTGTTCACCGCCGTACACATCTCCGCAAACCGAGGACCAGATTCTTGCGGTACGGCCGTTCATTGGCCATGATCTGCTGCTTGCGGTGGGGGCGATGGCGGTGGTGGTGGCTAAAGACGGCCGTCTGCTCACCATTCAGCGGCAAGACAACCACGCCTGGGGTTTCCCGGCTGGCTTTTGCGATTTGGGCGAGAACGTGGCGCAAACGGCCGTGCGCGAAACGTTTGAGGAGACGGGGCTGCACATTGCGCTGGAGCGGCTGCTGGGTGTTTACAGCGCCCCGGATTTGCGGCACACCTATGCCAACGGTGACCAGGTGCAAAATGTGGGCGCGGTGTTCCGGGCGCGTGTGGTGGGCGGTCAACCGAAACCGGCGCTGGCCGAAGTGGCGGCGCTGCGCTGGCAGACGCCTGATGAATTTCTGGCCGAGATGCCGCCATCCACCTGGCGCACCTATTTTGCCCTGCTGTGCCAACATCTAGACTCAGGCAGATTTGTTTGCTAATCTGGCAGTTATGAACCGTCGTGTCCTGGCCCTCATTCTCATACCATTTTTGCTGTTTGCTTTTGGCACTTCGGGCTACATGCTCATCGAAGGCTGGGGTTTTAGCGACGCGTTTTACATGACGGCCATCACGCTCACCACGGTGGGTTTTGGTGAGGTGCAGACGTTGACGACCAACGGCCGTATCTTCACCGTCGTTTTGCTGGTGGCGGGCGTGGCTTTTGTGGCCTATGGCCTGGAATATTTGCTGACGGCCAACCTGGGCGACACCTGGAGTAAACGACGCATGATGCGACACATTGACAACCTGGAAAATCACGTGATTGTGTGCGGTTACGGCCGTGTGGGTCAAAGCGCCGTCAAGTCCCTCTTGGGCAGCAAGCGGCAGGTGGTGGTGATTGAGTGGGATGCGGGCAAAGCGGCCGTTTTAGACGAGCTGGGGCTGCCCTATCTGCTGGGCGACGCCACCAAGGATGAAGTGTTGCAGCAGGCGGGCATCGAGCGGGCCTGGGGCGTGCTGGTGTGCACCGGCGAAGATGCGCGCAACCTGTTTATTGTTCTCTCCGCCCGGGCGCTGAACGCCGATTTGTACATTGTGACCCGCTCGGTTGATGCCGAAAACGACCGCAAAATGCGCCGTGCCGGGGCCAACCGGGTAGTGTCGCCTTACCAGATCGGTGGGCAGCACATGGCCAACATCATCATACGGCCGCACGTCACCGACTTTTTTGACGTAGTGACGTTGGACGGGGGCATTGAGCTGTGGGTGGAGGAGCTGGTGGTGGGTAAGACGTCTGAGCTAATCGGCAAGACAGTGGGCCAGGCCAATATCCGCCAGGAAACGGGCGTCTCCATCATCGCCATGCTGCGCGAAAATCACTCCTACCTCCCCGACGCCCACACGGTGCTTCAGGCCGGTGATGAATTGATTGTCATTGGCACACGTGATCAGCTGGCCCGGCTGGAAAGTTTGACGGGCAGTGAGTTGGGGGCATTTGTAAAGAGTGAAAAATAGGGGAATTAGGCCGCGATTTTGCCAAAATCAAAGGCGATATTAATAAAAAGCGGTTGCCAAGCAGTGTGTGAATCTGTACTATTGTGAACGTGCTGTGGCGTTTCGCCACAAAATGGCAGCAACGCCATAAATTGAATGATTGGATAGGACATGTCTACAATTGAACCCGAATTAATCACGATCATTGAAGGGCCAACCCCGGAATTCCGCCCCACCCCCGTCGATTGGGTGCAGTCGGTGCTGGAAGGGCCGGAAGACCGTTTGGTGGCGGTGTGTCAGCTGCGCACTGGCAACGGTGAAGACATCATGGAGCGGTGCCGTAATGCCTGGAAAGTCGGCCGTCCCGTCCGACTGGACTTCCCCGACGAGATGCGCATGCGCCAGCAGGTTGATGTGGTTTCGCTGCGCCTGGAGCAGCTAGATGAGGGCGAGGCTCTGATGTTGTGGGTCGCCCTTCCGCTGGATGACATCGAAGAAATGGAAGAGATGGATGACAGCGACGAAGACGATGATCCGTTTTTCCCCTAGATTGGCGCAACGGCCGTTCCTCACAATTACATAGGCAAATATTCCGTAGCTCGGCAAATGTCCGGGCTACGTTTTTGTTTTTTACCGGCCAGTGGTAGCATAGCGGCGGTATTTTGAGTAAGAAGTAGATAGTGAAAAGTAAAAAATAAAAAGTGATAAGTGGTTATCTTTTCACTTTTCACTTATCACTTTTTCACTCGCTACTTCCCACCACTTGCAGGAGGTCCATATGGGGTACGAAACAATTTTGTTTGACGTCCAGAACGGTGTGGCAACCATCACGTTAAACCGGCCAGACAAGCTGAATGCGTTTAACGACCAGATGATCGACGAAACAACGGCCGCTTTCAAACAATCTGGCCGTGACAAAGCCATTCGCTGTGTGGTGCTGACGGGAAACGGCCGTGCCTTCTCCTCGGGTCAGGACCTGGCCGACGTCACTGAGCGCGGCGACGCCTTCTCCATTGGCGATCATTTGCGTCACGGTTACCACAAACTCATCACGCAAATGGTCCAGCTGGAAAAACCGATCATCGGCGCAATCAACGGCATTGCCGCCGGGGCGGGCTGCGGCGTGGCCCTGGCCGCCGATCTCCGCATTGCGGCCGACAGCGCCAGCTTCATGCTCGCCTTCAGCAAGGTGGGGCTGGTGCCGGACAGCGGCGTCAACTGGCTGCTGCCCCGGCTCATTGGGCAGGCCCGCGCCTACGAAATGGCCATCACCGCCGACAAAGTCCCCGCAGACAAGGCGCTGGCCTGGGGCATGGTCAACCGCGTGGTACCCGCAGGCCAGCTGATGGAAAATGTGGCGGCCTGGGCCGGTTCGTTGGCCGCTGGCCCCACGCTGGCCTTTGGCCTCACCAAGCGGGCCATGAACCAGGCGTGGCAGACCGATCTGTTTGGCGCGCTGGAAGCGGAAGCCTATTTGCAGGAAATCGCTGGGCGCAGCCATGACAACAAAGAGGGTGTGGCCGCGTTTTTGGAGAAGCGGGCGGCGCAGTTTAAGGGAATGTAATCGGTAAACGGTAAACGGTAAACGGTAATCGGTTTGCAGGTTACCGATAACCGATTACCGATTACCAAAATGAGGGAAGCAGCATGCAAAAAGTAGCAATCATCGGTGGGGGGACCATGGGTGCGGGCATTGCCCAGGCGTCGGCGCTGGCGGGCTATGAGGTGCTGTTGTACGACGTGACGGAGGCGTTGCTGGCGCAGTCGGTGGCGGGCATCGAGATTTCTATCGACAAAGGGGTGGCACGGGGCAAAACGGCTGCTGCCGACGCTGCCGCTGCCAAAGCCGCCATTCACACCACCACCTCGTTGGCAACGGCCGCTCAGGCCGACCTGATCATCGAAGCCGT
>CAUJGI010000723.1 GCA_963169155.1 Chloroflexota bacterium | reverse complement strand
TCCCTCCCAGGGAGAGGGCTGGGGTGAGGGTGATTTTAAAGTTTGCTGCGCGGATACGGCCGTTCCGGGACATCCTCCAGCAGCCCGCCGTGACCCAGTTCGATGATGTCCGCCTGGGTCAGGCGGTCGCCGACGAGCAGGCGGGGCAGCACCTCATCGACGATGTTGCGCTTGGGGCTGCGCACGCAGCCGGGCGCGCCCAAAATCGGCAGGCTGCCCAGGTAGGCCAGCATCAGCAGGTTGCCCGGGTCCACCGGCGCGCCAAAGCAGGTGAGCTCGCCACCCGCCTGGGCCACGGCGCGCGGAGCGATGTCGCGGTGGTCCATGATGGCCGTTTCCCCGGCCAGGATGATCAGGTCGGCTCCAGCGGCGGCCTGCTGCTGGATTGTTTCGGCCATGGCCACCTCGTCGTGGGCGTCGTCCAGCGGCAGGTAGGTGATGCTTTCCAGTCGGGAGCCAAGCAGCTCCAGCCGGTTGCGCAGCGGCGGGTCAAAACTGCGCTGGACGCGCTCGGCGGCGCTGGGCGAGCCGGAGAGGATGACGGCGACGCGGCGGGCAGGCAGCGGATCGAGCCAGAGCAGCGGCCCGGTTTGGGTCAGATGTTCGATGGCCGCCACGGCCGTCTCCGGCACAGCATACGGGATAATTTTGACGGTGCCGACCATTTTGCCTTCGGGAACGGCCGTGTGGTGGGGCAGGGTGGCCAGGGTGATGCCCAGCTGGCTGTTCAGCTGGTGCAGCCGGGCGGCGTCCACGCGCAGCACGCCCAGGGCATCGGCCCTGAGGTTAACGCGCCCGGTGGCGGCGCGGCTGGTGTAGAGGTGCGGCCCCATCACCGCGTCGGCAATGCGGCGGGCGGCGCTGTCTTCGTCCACGTCGCCGTCTTCAAGCTGGGCGACGTAGACCACGCTGCGGCCGGTGCGGCGCAGGGCGGGCAGGTCGTCTGGGGTGAGGCTGTGGCCTTTACGGAAGAGGCGACGGCCGTTGGGTCCGGCGATGTTGTGGCCCAGGATTTTGCCAGGGGATTGGTCAATGGGAATGGGTCCAAATTTCATGGGCGGTCTCTTGCTGCTTTGGAACGCTAATACCAATTCGTATTCTAACAGCTTACCTGAATCGAAGGAAACGGCCGTTTTTCGCCCATACAGCTTTTCAGTTGTTAACAAATGGGACGCGGATGAACGCGGATAGAAACAAATAATCCGCGTTTTTCCGCGCTTGTCTGCGTCCTGTTACTCCCCCATCAATTGACGATTTGCCCATCCCCCATTAGACTAGCGCCACCTACAGTTCAACACGCGAGAAAAGGAAGAGACCCCATGGAAATTAGTGGTGAATACACATTTGATGCCCCGCAGGACCTGGTCTGGGCGGCGCTGCAGGATCCGGACGTGCTGTCGAACGCCATGCCCGGCGGCGAAGGCTTTACCGAGGTGGGCGAAAATGAGTTTGCAGGCAATCTGAAGATTAAGGTTGGCCCGGTGCAGGGTGTCTTTAAGGGCAATATCAAGCTGGTGGATGTGGTCCCGCCAGATAGCTACCGGATGGAGGTAGACGGCAAGGGCGCGCCTGGTTTTGTGAAGGCCACGGGCGGCTTAAAGCTGACCCCGCAGGGCGACAAAACCCACATGGCGTATGAAGGATCGGCGCAGGTGGGTGGCCGTATTGCCAGCGTGGGGCAGCGGCTGATGGACACGTCGGCCAAGTCGATCATCCGGCAGAGCCTGGAGGGGTTGAACGACTATTTGAAGGTGCAGGTGGCGCAGCGGGCGGCGGTGACTGCGGTGGAAGAGGTTGCAGATGGCGAGGTGGTGGTGGCGGAAACGGCCGTGCCCACTCCCCCCATCCCCACCTACAAACCCCCGTCACAAACCCAGGTGGCCATGAACGTGGCCAAAGATGTGGCTACGGATATTATTCCCGCTCAATATTGGCCGTACCTGATTGGTCTGGTGTTTTTGCTGATTATTATCTTGCTGGTGGCCATTTTTTAGCAGCCCTGGCAAGCAAATTTTGTTAATACCAATGACGCAACAAGGAGGATGAATCGAGGTGGACGTCAAAACAGTGGAAGCAGGTGGACAGAAAATTGCCTACTATGAAAGCAGCGGCTCAGGCCCGGCGGTGATGCTGATTCACGGCAATTCGGCTTCGAGCCAGACGTTTAAGGCGCAGGTGATGGGCGAATTTGGGCAGAAATACCGGGTGGTGGCGATGGATTTGCCCGGTCATGGTGAATCAGACCAGGCGGCCGAGCCGGGGAAAACATACCACATGCCGGGGTATGCGGCCGTTGTGGCCGAGGTGGCACAAAAATTAGGCATGACCGATGGCGTGTTTGTCGGCTGGAGCCTGGGCGGGCACATCGTGTTGGAAGCGCACAACTTGCTGCCCGATGCCGCCGGGTTTGTCATTTTTGGCACACCGCCGCTGGCCTTCCCGCCGGACATGGCCAACGCGTTTCTGCCGAACCCGGCGATGGGCGCCGCCTTTGCCCAGGATTTAACGCCGGAGCAGATGGCGGGTTTTGCCGCCGCCTGTCTGGCCCCGGACTGCACGCACGATTTGGCACCGTACGTGGCTGATATTGCCCGCACCGATGGCCGGGCGCGGGCCACGATGGCCGCCAGCATCGCTCCAGATGGGTACCAGGATGAGGTGGCGATTGTGAAGCATTTGCAACGGCCGTTAGCCATTCTCCACGGTGAGCACGAGCAGCTGGTGAATGCCGACTACATCCGCGGGCTGGAGATGCCTACGCTGTGGCGCGGCGCGGTGCAGATCATTCCAGGCGCGGGCCATACGCCGCAAACCGAGACCCCGGCAGCGTTTAGCGCCCTGCTGAGCACCTTTGTGGATGAGGTGACTGGTTGAGGCAGTTCCAGATAGGTTTTGGACGCAAAAATGGGGTTATGAACGAAGCATGAGCAGCTTGCCCGCCAAGCTCGACAGAAAGATCGCTATCGGGTATAGTTAGTCTCGGATCAAGATTCAAGATGTAGCAAGTTCTGAATTAAAGTATGTTTAAGCGTTGTCTGGGCATATAAAATCCAGACAACGCTTTTTGTTGTCTTTCTTGTTAGGAACCATACGTATTGAAATTGAGAGCCACCCTATTTTTATGTACCCAAACAAGGAGTGTACAGCACATGAGCGACCGTAAAACAGGAACCGTAAAATGGTTCAACGATCAGAAAGGATTTGGATTTTTGGAACAACAAGATGGCGATGATGTATTTGTTCATCATTCGGCCATTGTGTCCGAAGGCTACCGTTCGCTGGCTGAAGGCGACCGAGTCGAATTCACCATCGAGCAAGGCCAAAAAGGCCCCGCTGCCGCCGACGTCCGCAAAATCTAAACCTTTTGCTTGAAATTCCTCGTAACGGAGGAATCTTCGAATGAAATAAAAAAGGCTCGCACCAGTGCGGGCCTTTTTTTGATCCCAATTGTTTGCCTGTCCAGTTGGTTAATTGCGCGGCGTCGCGTCCAGCGTCAGAATCAGCAGATTGTCGGAGACGGAGACACCGGTTAAGGTGATGTTAGACAGGCGCTGCCCGGCTCGCCCGCTGATGCGCTCGGCCAGGTTGTTGTTGAACTGCGCGATGCGCGCGTCCGACACATCCACCCCTTCGAGGTTGATTTCGGTGGCTTCCAGCACCAGATGCTCGTTTTGCACGGAGGGGATGAGGATGATACGGCCGTTGACCTGCCCCCCACCATCCCGCCGCTCATGTGTGCTGGTCACCTCAATTTGCCCATTCTGCAAATCGACCACCGGGTTGCGTAAAAGCGGATTGGCGCTGGCCGTCAGGGCATCGGCTACCAACCGGGCCACGTCATCTTC